>NZ_DAISHT010000011.1:0-41143 GCF_036822375.1 Pseudoxanthobacter sp.
CCGGATTGGCTCAGGCGGCGGGGCTGGCCGCTGCCTGCTGGCTGATGAGGGTGGCCTGCGCCGCGGCGGCCTCGGCCTCGCCGTCGCCGCCGGCGACCTGCACGCGCGGCACGGCGAACTCGATGCCGTTCTCGTCGAACGCCTTCTTGATGTTGGCCAGCGCCTTGCGGCGGATGACGAACTGCTCGCCCGGCCGCGCCATCATCTTCACGCGGATCTTGATGCCGTATTCGTCAAATTCTTCCACGCCCTGCATTTTCAGCGGCTCCAGGAAGCTTGGCCCAAGCTCCGGATCGGCCATCATGTCGGTACCGATGCGCTTGATGAGCTTGCGGGCCTTTTCCAGATCGGTGTCATAGGTAACGCGCATGGTGAGCTTCACCACCACCCAGTCGCGGCTCATGTTCTGCACCGCGCCCAGCACGCCGAAGGGAACCGTGTAGACCGGCCCGCGGTGGTGGCGCAGCTTGACGGACCGCAGGCTGAACGACTCCACCGTGCCCTTGTAGCTGCCGCTCTGGATGTATTCGCCGACGCGGAAGGCATCGTCCAGCAGGTAGAACATGCCGGATATGATGTCCTTGACCACCGTCTGCGCGCCGAAGCCGACCGCCACGCCGACCACGCCGGCACCGGCGATGAGGGGCGCGATGTCGATGCCGAAGGCCGACAGCTCCATCAGCACGGCGACGACCATCACCACGATGAACAGCAGGTTGCGCAGGATCGGCAGCAGCGTCTGCAGGCGCTGCTGGCGGCGCACGGCCGCCTCGTCGCCGGAAACGGTCTCAATCTCCTTGAGGCGCGAATCGATGGCGGCGGTGGCAAGCTGCCAGATCAGGTCGGCGCCCAGATAGATGATGATCGCGCTCATGGTGGAGCGGGCGATGCGGGTGAGGATGGATTCCGAATCCGACAGATCGCCCAGCGCGATGCCCCACGCGTGGGCGATGCCCACGATGGCAGCGATGATGAGGACGCTGCGGATGCCGCGATCCACGAACACGGCCATCACCCCGAGCGGAATGGTGCGGTCGGGCGAGGAACGGCGCGCGATGTTGGCGACGGCAGCGTTGACCAGTGTGATGGCGAACGGCAGCAGCGTCAGGATCAGCAGCGTGAGGAACATCGGGAACATGCCGGCAACCCACAGGCACCACAGCGCGATGGCGATGGTGACGCCGAGGGCGGAGGCGAGGCGGCGGCGCAGCGGCGAGGCATCGGGCGTCGTCGGCCGGCGGATAATGGCCTCGGCGGCGATGACGATGAGGCCGATCGCCAGAACATAGGCATCGAGCTTGCGCGCGCCGAGCGACATGGAGGCGGCAAGCCCGGCCACCGTGGCATAGCCGAACGCGAACCAGCCGATGAACAGCGTGATGCGCCGCGCCCAGAAGCCGGCGGCCTCGTCGCTGAACGGCATGATGCGGTTTGCGTTGCCATCGCCCTGAACGCCCGGGGCCAGCAGCAGTTCCACCGCCACCTTGGCCAGACGCACGATCACGACGGCGGTGAAATAGGCCGCCGCGATGCCTTCCAGCAGCGGCGGCGGTTCCAGCAGCAGGAAGGTGGCGATGCCGGCGATGCTGAACACGATGAGCCCGCCGATGCGGCGCATCAGCCACAGGCCCATGCCGATCCAGCGGTCCGCCTCGCCGCCGAGCGCGGTGGCCGGCAGGCGGGTGCGGCCGAACAGCAGCCGCGCCAGCGCTTCTACCGCGGCACCCAGCAGGAACGGCACGATCAGCGTGGCGGCAAAGCGGAACGGCCCCACGATGTCGGCCAGCGCCAGCAGCCGGTGGGTCCATGCCACGGCCTCGTTCGGCCAGTTGTCGAGGGCGGCGGTGATCTCTTCGGCGTGGTTGCGCAGCATGCCCAGCCGGTCTGACAGGCGTGCCGCCATGTCGCTGCCCGGCACGGATGCGGCAGCGGGGGCCGCGGAGGCGGCGCCGGCTGCGGCCTTGTCGCCGGTGCCAAGCGTGGTGGTCAGCCAGCTCCGCACGTCCGGCTCGTTCAGAAGCCGCATCATTTCACGCACATCGGCGGGCACTGGGGCGGCAGTGGCGGTGTCGGCGGCCGGCGGCGCGGTCTTTGCGGCTGCGCCGGCGGTCTCGGCCGCCAGAGCCGGGGCGGTCCCCGCGGGAAGCAGCGGCAGAAGACCCAGCGCCAGCAGCAGGACCGCAAACAGCACCCGCACCGTCTGCAGGCTGCCGGCGCAGGGCAGGCGCAAGCAGAACCGCCCCGGCGCGCGTGTTCCGGTCCGCGTCACCGGCGTATCCATCACCATTGCCATCTCTGCCCCCGATCGTGGTCTTGCGGCATAACCGCACGAATGGCGGCAGAGAACAAGATTGCGAAAACAAATGGCGCTTTCCACGGCAAAACGGCGCGGATCATGTATTGTTGACGAACATGCGGCCCGGCGGGTCGCCGCCTCTGCGGGTGCCAGCCGCCCGCAGGCGATCCGGGGCCGTTGCAGGGGCGGCGCCGCACGCAGGTGCGGGGCGGCCGGGTTCGGGAGGTGCGCTTGAAGAATGGTGCCGGCGCCGCAGGGCGCAGCCAGAACAGGCATCGGCCGTCTGCGGGCCGGCCTGCGGGCCGCTCTGCCCGGGACACCGGCGAACCGCCGCCGGCGGCGGCCGCCAGCCGGCAGGCGCGCAGCGCGGCCCGGCGGACCGTTATTCTCGATGCCGGGCTTGTGCTGTTCGCGCGTCATGGCCTCCATGGCACGAAAATGGAAGATATCGCGCGTCAGGCCGGGGTCTCGAAGACAAATCTGTTCTATTATTTCGCCTCCAAGGAGGCGATCTATATCGCTCTTCTGCAAAGACTGCTGGAAAAATGGTCCGATCCGCTGGGCGAGATCGCCGCAGATGAAGATCCGCAACAGGCGCTGGCCGCCTATATTCGCCGCAAGATCGCCTTCTCGCGTTCCAACGCCGACGAATCGCGGCTGTTCTGCGTGGAAATGGCGCAGGGCGCCCCGCTGCTGGGCAATGCGCTGGAAGGCTCCGTAAAAGGCGTGATCCTGGAGAAGGCGGCCATCCTCAGCCGCTGGATGGACGACGGGCGGCTGGCGCGGGTCGATCCCTGCCACCTGATCTTTGCCCTGTGGGCCACCACGCAGCACTATGCGGATTTCGCCCCGCAGATCGCCGCCATCACCGGCCGCGGGCTGGAGGACGATGCCTTTCTGGAAGAGGCGGTGGCGGCTGTACAGGCCATCGTGCTCGCGGGCCTTTTGCCGCGGGCGGACCCGCCGCCGCCTGCGGCGGCCGGGTGAGCCGCTTCGCCGCGCCGGCAAAGCCGCGGCTGGCATGGCTTTCGCTTGAGCGGCCGGGCACGAAAACGCGCCGACGGCCCCGGAGGGAGGCAGGCCGACGCAGGCGGGACGGGCGGGAAGGGGCCCTGTCGGTGCCTAATCCTGCGGCAGGACGCCTGTTCAATCGGCTTGACGGACCACCGGCGGACGGGTTCACACTTTTACCGAAAGATCAAATCCGGGCGGTGCCATGCGGGCCGGGGCGGGGCGGACAGGGCCGCGCTGCGGCGCGGACGGGCAGCCGCCGGAACAAGCGGGGAAAATCGGTTCATGTCCACGACTCTCACGCGTCGCACGCTGCTGGCCGCTTCCGCGGCGGGCGCGCTCACGCTTTCGCTGCCGCGCGCCTTTGCGGCCGGCGAGAAGCTGAAGGTGGCCGGCATCCATGCCTCGCCGGTGGAAAACGCCTGGAATTCGCGCCTGCACGAGGCGCTGCTGAAGGCACAGGCCGACGGCCTGATCGAATACACTTTCTCCGAGGGCGTGTCGGGCACCGACTATGCCCGCGCCATGCGCGAATATGCCGAACAGGGCAACAAGCTGATCGTCGGCGAAGCCTATGCGGTGGAGAGCGAGGCCCGTCAGGTTGCCGCCGATTATCCCGATGTCGCCTTCGTGCTCGGCTCCTCCGGCGGGCCGTCGGGCGACAATTTCGGCACCTTCGGCACCTATAATCACGAGGCGGCCTATCTCGCCGGTATGCTGGCGGCCTCGGTCAGCAAGACTGACACCTTCGGCTCGGTCGGTGCCATCCCGATCCCGGAAGTGAACCTGCTCATCAACGGTTTCCGCGAGGGCGTGAAGTCGGTCAACCCGAACGCGAAGTTCCTCGTCGGCTTCATCGGCACCTTCTTCGATCCGCCGAAGGCGCGCGAGGCCGGCCTGGCGCAGATCGATGCCGGCGCCGATGTCCTGTTCGGCGAGCGCATCGGCACCGCCGATGCCGCCAAGGAGAAGGGCAAGCTCGCCATCGGCTCGCTGAAGGACTACACGCCGCTCTATCCCAAGACGGTGTTCGCCAACGCGATGTGGTATTTCGATCCGATTCTGCGGGCCGCCATCGAGGACGTGAAGGCCGGCAAGCCGACCGGGCGCGACTATTCCGAGTATTCCTTCATGGCCAAGGGCGGCAACGACATCGTGTTCTCGGCCGACATGGTGCCGGCCGATGCCGTGAAGGCGATGGAAGAGAAGCGCGCGGCCATCAAGGCCGGCACCTTCACGGTTCCGATCGACAAGACCGAGCCGAAATAAGCCGGCGCCGGTCTGAGTCTGTCCGTGTCCGCGCAGGCCCGGCTTCCGGCGGGCCTGCGCGGCTGCCTTTTCCGCACGGGCGGCCGCGCCCGAACAGGGAACCTGCCGATGGCTGAACCGGCGACCGCTGATCCGGTCCTGCGTCTTGAGCACATCACCAAGCGCTTCGGCGGCCTGGTCGCCAACGACGACATCACGCTGGAACTGCATCCGGGCGAACTGCTGGCGCTGCTGGGCGAGAACGGCGCCGGCAAAACCACGCTGATGAACATTCTGTTCGGTCACTACACGGCCGATGCCGGCCGCGTGGTGGCCTTTGGCGCGGAACTGCCGCCCGGCCGGCCGCGCGCGGCGATTGCCGCCGGCATCGGCATGGTGCACCAGCACTTCGCCCTCGCCGGCAATCTCACCGTGGTGGAAAATGTCGTGGCCGGCACGGAGAGCCTGTGGAAGGTCTCGTCCGATCTTGCCGCGGCGCGCGGGCGCCTGCGCGCGCTCTCCGAGCGGTTCGGCCTTGCCATCGATCCCGATGCCCGGGTGGGCGACCTGTCGGTCGGCGAACGGCAGCGGGTGGAGATTCTGAAGTCGCTCTACCGCGATGCGCGGGTGCTGATCCTCGACGAGCCGACGGCGGTGCTGACCCATCAGGAGGCCGGGCGGCTCTATGAGACGCTGCGCGGCATGGCGGCCAAAGGCCTGTCGCTGATTTTCATTTCCCACAAGCTGCACGAGGTGCTGGGCGCGGCCGATCGCGTGGTGGTGCTGCGCGGCGGGCGGGTGGTGGCCGAGCGCCGTGCCGCGGCGACCACGAAAGAGGAACTGGCCGAACTGATGGTCGGCCGCCGCGTCGCCCGGCCGAAGCGCGAGCCGCAGGCGCCCGGCGCCCCGGTGATCGCGGCGCGCGGGGTCGATGTCGGCACCGGCGCCGGCCGCCGCCTCGCGGGGCTCGATTTTACGCTTCATGCCGGCGAGACGCTGGGCATCATTGGCGTTTCCGGCAACGGGCAGGCGGCGCTGACGCAACTGGTGTGCGGCCTGACCGCGCCTTCTGCCGGCAGCCTGACGATGCTGGATCGCACCATCACCCGGCCCGATCCGCGGGCGCTGGTGGCCGCCGGCGTCGGCCGCGTGCCGGAGGACCGCAACGCCAACGGCGTCGTGGGCGAGATGACGCTGTGGGAAAATGCCGTGCTGGAGCGGCTGGGCGAGCCACGCTTTGCCGCCGGGCCGTTTGTGCGGCGACAGGCGGCACGCGATTTCGCGCAGGCGATCATCCGCCGCTTCGACGTTCGCGGCGGCCGGCCCGACAGCCCGATCCGCCTGCTTTCCGGCGGCAACATGCAGAAGCTCATTCTGGGCCGCAACCTGATGGACGTGCCGCGCATTCTGATCGCCTCGCAGCCCACCCGCGGTCTCGACGAGGGCGCGGTTGCCGCCGTCCATGAAGAAATTCTGGCCGCCCGGCGGGCCGGCGCCGGGATTCTGCTGATTTCCGAGGATCTCGACGAGATCCTGCAACTGGCCGATCGCGTGCAGGCGATCGTCAAGGGCCGGCTTTCGCCGGCCATTGCCGTGGAAGCGGCCGATCCGCGTCGTCTCGGCCTGATGATGGCCGGTGTCTGGGAGGAAGCCGCCTGATGCGCCTCGAACGCCGCGCGGAGGTGCCGCTGGTGCTGGCCGTCTCCGCCCCCATCCTCGCCGTCGTCGTTGCGCTGGCGCTGACCGGCATCCTGATTGCGCTGGCCGGCGCCCCGGTTCTGGAGGCCTACAAACGCCTCGTCATCGGGGCTTTCGGCTCAAGGCTCTCGGTGACCGAGACGCTGACGCGCACCGTGCCGCTGATCCTGACCGGCCTTGCCGCCGCGGTCGCCTTCCGGGCGAAGCTGTGGAACATCGGTGCGGAGGGACAGTTCTATGTCGGCGCGCTGACGGCGGCCGCGCTGGGCTCGCAGGCCGGCCTCGCCCTGCCGGGTTTTGCGCTGATCCCCGTGCTGATGGCGGCCGGTGCCATGGCCGGCATGGTTTTTCTGCTGGTGCCGCTCGGCATGCGGCTGCGGTTCGGCGTCGACGAGGTGGTGACGACGCTGCTGCTGAATTTCGTCGCCCTGCTGTTCGTCTCGATGATGATCGAAGGGCCGCTGCGCGATCCGCTGGCGTTCGGCTGGCCGCAGTCGGCGGCGGTGGTGGCCGATGCGACGCTGCCCAAGCTGCTGGCGCGCTCGCGGCTGCACGTCGGCCTGCTCATTGCCATCGCCGCGGCGCTCGCCATCTGGTTCGTGCAGGCGCGCACCCGCTTCGGCATGGAGAGCCGCGCCGCCGGCCTCAATCCCCCGGCGGCGGCGTTTGCGGGCGTTTCCATCCGCGGGGTGCTGGTGCGGGTCGCCTGCCTTTCCGGCGGCCTTGCCGGGCTTGCCGGCGTGATCGAGGTGATCGGCGTGAAGCGCTACGTCACCACCGATCTTTCGCCCGGCTTCGGTTACACCGGCATCGTGGTGGCCATGCTGGCCGGGCTGCATCCGGCCGGGGTCATCGTGGCGGCGCTGTTCGTCGCCACCATGTTCGTCGGGGCCGATGGCATGAGCCGGGCGCTGGGCGTGCCGAGCTTCATCGCCGATGTCACGGTTTCGCTGTCGCTGCTGACAATGCTCGTGGCGCTGCTGTTCACCTCCTACCGGATCCGCCGCTGATGCTGGACGCGCTCGATATCTTCGCTTCCGCCGGTCTGTGGGCGGCGGTGCTGCGCATCGCCACGCCGCTGATGTTCGGCACCCTCGGTGCCTTGCTGTGCGAGCGCGCGGGCGTGCTCAATCTCGGCATTGAGGGCATCATGACGTTCGGCGCCATGATCGGCTGGCTGACGGTGTTTCAGGGCGCCGATCTGTGGGTGGGGCTGCTGGCGGCGGCGGCCGGCGGAGCGGCCTTCGGCCTGCTTCACGCGGCCATGACGGTGCCGCTCGGCCTGTCGCAGCATGTCACGGGCCTCGGCATCACGCTCTTTGCCTCCTCGCTTGCCTATTACATCTTCCGCCTCGCCGTGCCGGTTTCCGGCACGCCGCCGACGGTGACGCCGTTCCAGCCGGTGCAGATTCCGCTTCTCTCCGACCTGCCGTTCTTCGGCGAGGCCTTCTTCCGCCAGACGGCGCCGACCTGGCTGGCGCTGGCGCTGATCGCGCTGACGGCCTACGGGCTGGCGCGCACGCCGCTGGGGCTGGCGGTGCGCATCGTCGGCGAAAATCCGCATGCGGCCGAGGCGCAGGGCATCAATCCGGTCCGCGTGCGCATCGGCGCCGTCGTGGCCGGCAGCGCGCTGATGGGGCTCGGCGGCTCGTTCCTCACACTGTCGGCCTTCAACTCGTTCTTCCCGACCATGGTGCAGGGCCGGGGCTGGGTGTGCATCGCGCTGGTGGTGTTCGCCTCGTGGAAGCCGTCGCGGGCGCTCGTCGGCGCCATCCTGTTTGCGCTGTTCGATGCCTATCAGTTGCGTCTGCAGCACATTCTCGGCAAGGCGGTGCCCTATCAGGTGTTCCTGATGATCCCCTACCTGATGTCGATCGTGGCGCTGCTGGCCATGTCGCGCCGCGCGCGGGTGCCGCAGGCGCTGATGGTGCCCTATCGCCGCGGCGAGCGCTGACGAGCGATGGCCTCGCCCCGCCGGCGCCATCTGCCGGGCGGGGCGACGCGGACGGCGGCGGGGCCGGTCAGGCGCGGCGGGGCAGGGCGTGATAGCGGCGGTCGAAATAGATGAGGCCGCCGGCCGCCGCGCCGTGACGGATGGCCTCCACGGCGCCGAACAGCACGCGGTGGGTGCCGACATCGACAGATTGCGTCACCCGGCAGTCGAACGACACGGCCGCGCCCTCCAGCACCGGTGCGCCGGTGACGAGCCGGTTCCACTGCGCGGCGGCGAAGCGTCCGGCCATCGGCGTGCGGCCGCCGAACAGGTTCGACAGCGCCTCCTGATCGTGGGACAGCGTGTTGACGCACATCACGCCGTTGTCGGCAAAGGCACAATAGGCCGAGGCCGAACGGTTGATGCACACCAGCAGCGTCGGCGGCGTGTCGGTGACGCTGCACACCGCCGAGGCGGTGAAGCCGGCCTGCCCGCCCGGGCCGTCGGTGGTGATGATGGAAACCGCGGCACCGAGCGCGGCCATCGCTTCGCGAAACGCCGCCTTGTCCACGGCCGGCGGCGCACAGACCGGGGCGGCGGAAAGGCTGAGGTCATCCGGCCGGGCCGTGATCGTCATGATTAACCTCCTCTGGAGTGCGGGCGCGCGCCGTCAGGCCCGCGCGGGCCCGTGCGCGGACAGGAACCGCAGCACGGCCGCATTGAAGGCCTCCGGCAGCACGGCGGAGAAGCCGTGGCCGCCCTCGGGCCACAGATCGAGCCGGCCGGCGGGAAGGCCGGCGGCGAGATGTTGCGAGGCCGTCCACGGAACCAGAATGTCGTCGCGGGTCGCCATCACCAGCGCGGGCGCGGCGATCTCGCCGAGGCGGGCGGTGAGGTCGAAGGCCTCCAGCGCGGCGATGCGCTTCAGCAGCGTGTCGGTGCCCTGAAAATGCGCGATGCCGTGGGCATCGTCGGCCTCGATGCGGGCCGCATTTTCGCTCATCCACGCGGCCGGGTAGAGAAAGAGCGGCTGCGCCTTCACATAGGCTTCAACGCCGGTGTTGAGGAGCAGGGCCTTGCGGGCGGCAAAGCAGCGCTTCGAGTGTGCCTCGGTGCGGCCCCACGCATTGACCAGCACCAGCGAACGGACCGCCTGCGGCCGGGCCAGCGCCAGTTCCAGCCCGACGAGCCCGCCCAGCGCGTGGCCGACGAAGTGGCAGCCGGCGATGCCGGCCTCGTCGAGGATATCGGCGACATCCTGCGCCATGGCGGCAATGGAATAATCCGGCGGCAGCGGGCCGGCATTGGCGCCGGTGCCGCGGTGATCGTAGGCAATCACCCGGTAGCAGGCGGCAAGGGCCGGGATCTGCGGCCGCCAGAAACCAAAGGTGCCGCCGAGACCGCCGGACAGCACGACCGTGCCGGCCGCTGCGTTCTCGCGGCCGAAGACATCGTATTTCATGAGAAGGCTGCTCTCGGGAAGACTGCTTTCGGCCGGCGACGCCCCGGACCGGAGGCCGGGGCGCGCTGCGGCATCACTTCTTGCCGACGTGGGCGGTGGTGGCGATTTCCACCAGCGCATCGGGCTTCACCAGACCGCACTGGATGCAGTAGCGCGCCGGCTTGTCGCCGGGGAAATAGTCGGCATAGGCCTTGTTGACGGCGCCGTAGTTGGCCCAGTCGGTGATGAAGATGGCGTTGAAGGTGACATCCGCCATGGTGCCGCCGGCGGCCTCGATGACCGATTTGATGGTTTCCAGCACATGACGGGTCTGGGCCTCGGCATCGCCGACGTGGACGACGTTGTTGTCCTTGTCGAAGGCGAGGGTGCCGGCGACATAGACGATGCCATCGGCCAGCGCACCGGGCGAATAGGGCGCCAGCGGCTTGCCGGAGCCGGCGGGAATGATCGGCGTGAAGGGCATGGAAGGGCTCCTCTCGGAACAATCAGGGATTGGCGGGCGGCTGCTGGCCGATGGTGCCGCAGAAGTCGGCCACGGTCGAAACCCAGCCGAAGAAGGTTTCGATGTTATAGAGCGCGGCCTTCTGCGCGAATTCCGGGCCGGCCTGATGGGTGGCGTCTTCCAGTGCGACGCAGAAATATTCCAGATGGAAGCCGTCGCGCAGGGTCGATTCAACGCAGACGTTGGTGGCAATGCCGGTAAACACCAGATTGCGGATGCCGCGGGCGCGCAGATAAGTGTCGAGGTTGGTGTTGAAGAAGGCGCTGTAGCGCGGCTTGGGGATGACATAATCGCCCGGCTGCGGCTTCAGGGCGTCAACGAGGTCGTAATCCCAGGTGCCCTTGGCAAGCATGGTGCCGGCCAGCTCGGGGCTCTTGCGCATCTTCTTCAGGGCATTGGACTTGTAGAAATTGGGCGAGCCCGGCCCGCCGGCCTCGCGATAGTCCTTGTCCCAGCCGTTCTGGAAGAAGATGACCGGCAGGCCGGCGGCGCGGGCCGCCTCCACCACGGTCGCGATCCGGTCGATGGTCGCCGCCGCGCCGGAAATGTCGAAGCCGGCGAGATCGAGATAGCCGCCCTTGCTGGCATAGGCATTCTGCATGTCGACGACGATGACCGCCGTCGCCTTCGGATCGAGCCGCAGCGGCTCCGGGCGGGCCGGCAGCACGAGGGCCTCGCCGCCGCTGCCGGCGGCGGCATAGCCGGCGACGGTCTGTTCTTCGCCCAGCATCATGCGATCTCCTTCAGGCTCTCCGCCACATGGCGGCGCGATTTCATCAGCGGCTGGATGCGGGTGCCGAAATCGTCGACGCCCTTGAGGAAGTCGTCGAAGGTCAGCAGCACGCCGCCGGTGCCGGGCACGGTCGCCACCTCGTCCAGCATTTTCGCCACGCTCTCATAAGAGCCGACAATCGTCGCCATGTTGAGGTTCACGGCCGAGGTCGGGTCCGACATGTGGCGCACGTTGGTGTCGGTGCCGGACCTGGTGTCGGCGTTGCTCTGCTCGGTCAGCCACGCCAGCGCCTCGCGGTCGGCGCCGGCCTTGTAGCTTTCCCACTTGGCAAAGGCGGCCTCGTCCGTCTCGTCGGCGATGACCATGAACAGCACATAGGACGACACATCGCGGCCGGTCTTCTCGGTGTGCGTCTGCAGGCGGGCGGCGGTCGGGGCGAAGGCGGTCGGCGTGTTGACGCCCTTGCCGAAAATGAAGTTGTAGTCCGCCCATTTGGCGGTGAACGCCATGCCGGCATCGGACTGACCGGCGCAGATGACCTCGATGTTGCGGGAGGGCACGGGCTTCATGTGGCAGTCTTCCATCTGGAAGAACTCGCCCTTGAAGTCGGACCGGCCGGTCGCCCACAGCTCGCGCAGGATGTGGGCATATTCGTCGAGGAATGCGTAGCGGCGGGCAAAATAGTCGTCGCCCGGCCACAGCCCCATCTGCGAATATTCCGGCCGCTGCCAGCCGGTGACGAGATTGAGGCCGAAGCGGCCGTGGGAAATGGAATCGATGGTCGAGACCATGCGCGCCACGATGGCCGGCGGCAGGGTGAGGGTGGCGGCGGTGCCGAACAGCTTGATGCGCTTCGTCACCGCGGCAAGGCCGGCCATGAGCGTCAGGGATTCCAGGTTATAGTCCCAGAATTCGGTCTTGCCGCCGAAGCCGCGCAGCTTGATCATCGACAGTGCGAAATCGAGCCCGTGCGCCTCGGCCTTCAGCACGATTTCCTTGTTGAGATCGAAGGAGGGCTTGTATTGCGGCGCGGCTTCCGAAATCAGCCAGCCGTTGTTGCCGATAGGAATGAAGACACCGATGTTCAGGCGGTCGCTCACGGCACATCCCTTCTGAAAGATCGCAATGCTTGCGGCAGCGCCGCGTGCGGGGCTGCTTCTTGACTCAAGTCAAAGCATAGCCCGTGCCAGTTCTATAAATACAACAAAATCAATATGTTATTGTCTTCCGCGCAGGCCTCGTCCAACCGGACGGTCTAATTTAGACCAAATGGTCAAATCTCTGCACGACTGAGAGGCACTCGCGTCGTGCGGATGCACACGGATGAGGCGGCGGGCGGCCGGCCGCGCCCGCAACCGCGCTGTGCGGCGAAAGTCGCGTGGCGACTTTTTCCGGAATGGAAATAATCCTGCCGCGGTTCGTGGTGTTCTGCGCAGGGCGGATTCGCCTTATCACCATGTCAGCAGGACGATGCGTGGGGCACAATCGCGGCCTGCCGCGCCCGCACGGGTCGAAAAACGGGCTCACGTCGAGAAAGTCTGGAGCAAGGAAGACCATGGAAACGGTTGCCGCCGAGGGGCTGACGATCGATCGGGAACTGGCCGCGTTCGTGGCCGGCGAGGTGCTGCCCGGCACCGGGCTTGAGGCGGGTGCGTTCTGGGCGGGCGTGTCGGCCATCGTGAAGGATCTGGCCCCCCGCGTGCGCGCGGCGCTGGCGGAGCGCGACGGCATGCAGGCCCGCATCGATGCCTGGCACCGTGCCGCGCCCGGCGTGCCGGCCGATCAGGCCGCCTACGAGGCTTTTCTCACCGCCATCGGCTATCTGAAGCCGGCGCCGGCCCCGTTCGCCATCCGCACGCAGAATGTCGATGCCGAGATTGCGGTGCTGTCCGGCCCGCAGCTCGTCGTGCCGGCTTCCAACGCCCGCTATGCGCTCAATGCGGCGAACGCCCGCTGGGGCAGCTTCTACGATGCGCTCTACGGCACCGACGCCATTCCCGCGGAAGGGCCGGCCAAGAAGGGTTATGACCCGGCGCGCGGAGCCCGCGTCATCGCCCGGGCCAGCGGCTTTCTGGACGAGGCGGCGCCGCTTGCCGGCGGCAGCCATGCCGATGTGACCGCCTATACCGTTGCCGGCGGGGCGCTGGTCGCCGCGCTTGGCGGCGGCACGACGACCGGCCTGAAGGATGCGACCCAGTTTGCCGGCTATCGCGGCGCGGCGGAGGCACCGTCCGCGGTGCTGCTGGTCAACAACGGCCTGCACATCGAGATCGTCATCGATCGCCAAAGCCGCATCGGCCGCGACCGGCCTTCGGGCGTGTCCGATGTGCTGCTTGAAGCGGCGCTGACCACCATCATCGATCTGGAAGACTCGGTCGCCGCCGTCGATGCGGAAGACAAGATCGTCGTCTATCGCAACTGGCTCGGCCTGATGAAGGGCGATCTTGAGGCGACCTTCGAGAAGGGCGGCCACACCGAAACCCGCGCCCTCAGCGCCGACCGCGTCTATACCGCGCCCGATGGCGGCACGCTGACGCTGCCGGGCCGTTCGCTGATGCTGGTGCGCAATGTCGGCCACCACATGTTCACCGATGCGCTGCTGGACGGCGAGGGCCGCGAGGTGCCGGAAGGCATTCTCGATGCGGCCGTTACGGCGCTGATCGCCTCCCACGACCTGAAGGGCAACAGCCGGCACCGCAACAGCCGCACCGGCTCGGTCTACATCGTCAAGCCGAAGATGCACGGCCCCGACGAGGTTGCGCTGACCAGCGAGCTGTTCGCCCGTGTGGAAGACCTCGTCGGCCTGCCGCGCTTCACGCTGAAGCTCGGCATCATGGACGAGGAGCGCCGCACCACCGTCAACCTCGCCGCCTGCATCGCGGCGGCGGCCGACCGCGTGGTGTTCATCAACACCGGCTTCCTCGACCGCACCGGCGACGAGATCCATACCGCGATGGAGGCCGGACCGGTCGTGCGCAAGAACGACATGAAGGCCACGAAGTGGATCGATGCCTACGAGCGCAACAATGTCGATGTCGGTCTGGCCTGCGGCCTGCCCGGCAAGGCGCAGATCGGCAAGGGCATGTGGGCGGCCCCCGACCTGATGGCGGAGATGCTGAAGACCAAGATCGGTCATCCGCGCGCCGGCGCTTCCACCGCGTGGGTGCCCTCGCCGACGGCGGCGACGCTGCATGCCACCCATTATCATGCGGTGGACGTGCGGGCGCGGCAGGCGGAAATCGCCGGCCGGGCGCCGGCGCTGCTGTCGGATATCCTGACCCTGCCGCTGGCCAGCTCCAATTTCGCGCCGGCGGACGTTCAGGAAGAACTCGATAACAACCTGCAGGGCCTGCTCGGCTACGTCGTGCGCTGGGTCGATCAGGGCGTGGGCTGTTCCAAGATCCCCGATATCCACGATATCGGCCTGATGGAGGACCGGGCGACGCTGCGCATTTCCTCCCAGCACGTCGCCAACTGGCTGCGTCATGGCATCGTGACGGCCGCGCAGGTGGAAGAGACGCTGCGCCGCATGGCGGCGGTCGTCGACCGGCAGAATGCCGGCGACCCGCTCTACACGCCCATGGCGCCGGCCTTCGACGGCCCGGCCTTCCGGGCCGCGCACGATCTGGTGTTCCTCGGCACCGAGCAGCCCAACGGCTACACCGAGTTCGTGCTGCACGCCCGGCGCCGCGAGGCCAAGGCGCAGGCCGGCCCGGCAGCCTGAACCGCGCCTGCGGCCCGGTCCCGGCGCACAAAAATCGGCTCCGGCCGGCCGGAATCTGCGGCGCCGCCCCCCTTTGCCGGGGCGGCGCCGCATTGCGTTTCTGCCGTGCCCCGATCTGAGGGCAATTTGCGCAATTCGGTACCCGGTTTTGCCGGTTCAGGGGTAATATGTTGCTTCTATCCGCTGCGGTGTTGGCTTAGAGACTTGAAAGCCGGGGCGCGGGGAAAGACATTCCTGCTGCAGCCGGTCGCGGCGGGTGTTTGGATCGGCAAAAGGCCGGTTCCGGGGAGGTTTCTGCCCACGATGACGACGACTGCACCCGAGGCCGCGCGGCTGCCCGAGCTGATGGCACTGGCGGTGGAAGCCGGCGAGGCCATCCTCGCACTCTACTGCACCGACTGCGCCGTGAAGGTGAAGGCCGATGCCTCACCGGTAACCGAGGCGGATGCCCGTGCCGAAGCCGTGATTCTGGCCGGGCTGGCGCGCCTTTTTCCCGATATTCCCGTGGTGGCGGAAGAGGAATGCGCCGCCGGCCGCATTCCGCCGACGGACGGGCTGTTCTTCCTCGTCGATCCGCTGGACGGCACCAGAGAATTCCTGTCCCGCAACGGCGAGTTCACGGTCAACATCGCGCTCATCCGCGACGGCGTGCCGGTGCTGGGCGTGGTTCATGCGCCGGCGCTGGGCGTGCTTTATGCGGGCACCACGCTGGGCGCGGCGCCGCTTGCGATCCGGGCGACGGTTACCGGCCGGGCCGTCGGCGCGCCGGTTCCGGTTGCCGTGCGCGCGGCACCGGCGGAGGGGCTCGCGGCCATCGGCAGCCGCTCCCACGGGGCAGCGGAGACCGGCGACTGGCTGAAGCGCTTCCGCATCTCTTCGTTCGTGGCGGCCGGGTCGTCGCTCAAGTTCTGTCTGGTGGCCGAAGGGCGCGCCGATATCTATCCGCGCATCGGCCGCACCATGGAATGGGATACGGCGGCCGGCGATGCGGTGCTGCGCGCGGCCGGCGGGCTGGTCACCACTTTCGACGGTGCCCCGTTCGTCTATGGCAAGCGCGTTCAGGCCCACGATGCGCCTTACGCGAACCCGCATTTCGTCGCTTTCGGCGACCGCAGCCTGATTGCGGCGGCGTTCGGCTGAGGTGCGGCCCGTCCCCTTTTCTGCGTTCGGGCGAGAGCGCCCGCAATCGGCCGCACAAGCCCGCACGGGCCAGGGAAGCCGGCCTCAAGAGGTGTCCAGAGCATGTCGACCGATCGGCTGACGCATCTCAAGCGTCTTGAAGCGGAATCGATCTTCATCATCCGGGAGGTCGCGGCCGAGTTCCGCAATCCGGTGATGCTCTATTCCATCGGCAAGGACTCGGCGGTGATGCTGCACCTTGCGGTGAAGGCGTTCTATCCCTCGCGGCCGCCCTTTCCGCTGATGCACATCGACACGACGTGGAAGTTCCGCGAGATGATCGCCTTCCGCGACCGCATGGCGAAGGAACTGGGCTTCGACCTGATCGTGCACACCAATCAGGCCGGTCTGGCGCAGGGCATCAATCCGTTCGATCACGGCTCCTCGCTCTACACCAACATCATGAAGACCGAGGCGCTGAAAGAAGCGCTGACCAAATACGGGTTCGACGCGGCCTTCGGCGGTGCGCGGCGTGACGAGGAAAAAAGCCGCGCCAAGGAGCGCGTGTTCTCGTTCCGCACGGAAAATCACGGCTGGGACCCCAAGAACCAGCGGCCGGAACTGTGGAACCTCTACAATGCCCGGGTCAAGCCGGGTGAATCGATCCGCGTCTTTCCGTTGTCGAACTGGACCGAGCTCGACATCTGGCAATATATTCTGGCCGAGAACATTCCCATCGTGCCGCTGTATTTTGCCCGGAAGCGGCCGGTCGTCTGGCGCGGCGGTCAGATGATCATGGTCGACGATGCGCGCCTGCCGCTGCAGCCCGGCGAGGTGCCGGAAGAGCGCATGATCCGCTTCCGCACGCTCGGCTGCTACCCGCTGACGGCCGCCATCGACAGCGAAGCCGACACGCTGGAGGCCATCGTGCGCGAAATGCTGATCGCGCGCACCTCCGAGCGGTCCGGCCGCCTGATCGACCACGACGAGGCCGCCTCGATGGAAAAGAAGAAGCGCGAGGGGTATTTCTGATGGATGCCGCCGTGACCGACGAGAACTTTCTCGCCTATCTCGACCGCCACGAGAACAAGGGCCTGCTGCGTTTCCTCACCTGCGGCAGCGTGGACGATGGCAAGTCGACCCTGATCGGGCGCCTGCTCTACGATACCAAGCTGCTGTTCGAGGATCAGCTGGCAACGCTCTCCAGCGATTCCCGCAAGCACGGCACCACCGGCGACGACCTTGACTTCGCCCTGCTGGTCGACGGGCTGGCGGCCGAGCGCGAGCAGGGCATCACCATCGACGTTGCCTATCGCTTCTTCGCCACGGAGAAGCGCAAGTTCATCGTGGCCGATACGCCCGGTCACGAACAATATACCCGCAACATGGCGACGGGGGCGTCCAACTCCGATCTGGCGGTTATCCTCGTCGATGCGCGGCAGGGCATCCTGACACAGACGCGGCGGCACTCGTTCATCGTGTCGCTGGTCGGCATCCGCCATGTGGTGCTGGCGGTCAACAAGATCGATCTGGTCGGCTTCTCGCAGGAGGTGTTCGGGCGCATCGTCGACGAATACCGCGCGTTTGCGGCCGACCTCGGTTTTGAAACGCTCGTCGCCGTGCCGCTTTCGGCCCGCTTCGGCGACAACGTGCTGGAAAAGAGCGCCAATACGCCGTGGTATGACGGCCCGACGCTGGTGGAGCATCTGGAAAGCGTTGCGGTGGAAGACCGCGCGGCCGCCGCGCCGTTCCGCTTTCCCGTGCAGTGGGTCAACCGGCCGAACCTCGATTTCCGCGGCTTTTCCGGCACCATTGCCGGCGGCCGGGTGAAGCCGGGCGATGCGGTGGCGGTGGCCTCGTCCGGCCGCACCACGCGGGTCCGGGCCATCGTCACCCGGGACGGCAATCTCGACGAGGCACGCGCCGGGCAGGCGGTGACGCTGACGCTGGAAGACGAGGTCGATATCTCCCGCGGGGATATCATCGCTGCGGCCGCAAGCCGGCCGCAGGTGGCCGACCAGTTCGCCGCCCACCTGATCTGGATGGACGAGGCCCCGCTGCTGCCCGGCCGGCCTTATTTCCTCAAGATCGGCACCCGCACGGTCGGCGCCTCGGTGACGGAGATCAAGCACAAGATCGACGTCAACACGTTCCAGAAACTGGCCGCCAAGCAACTGAACCTGAACGAGGTGGCGGTCGCCAATTTCGCCACGCAGGACCCGGTTGCCTTCGATCCGTTCCGGGAACTGGCGGCGACAGGTGCCTTCATCGTCATCGACCGGATGACGAACCGCACGGTCGGCGCCGGCATGATCGATTTCGGCCTGCGGCGCGCGACGAACGTGCACTGGCAGGCGCTGGAAATCAGCAAGGCCTCGCGGGCGGCGATGAAGCAGCAGAAGCCGGTCGTGCTGTGGTTTACCGGCCTTTCCGGGGCGGGCAAGTCGACCATTGCCAATCTGGTGGAGAAGAAGCTCGCCGGGCTGACGCGCCACACCTACCTGCTCGACGGCGACAACGTGCGCCATGGCCTCAACCGCGACCTTGGCTTCACCGAGGCCGACCGGGTGGAGAACATCCGCCGCGTGGCGGAGGCGGCGAAGCTGTTCGTCGATGCCGGCCTGATCGTGCTGGTGTCGTTCATCTCGCCGTTCCGGGCTGAGCGGCGGCTGGCGCGCGAGCTGCTGGAGCCGGGCGAGTTCGTGGAGATCTTCGTCGACACGCCGCTGGCCGTGGCCGAGGCGCGCGACGTGAAGGGGCTTTATGCCCGGGCGCGGCGCGGCGAGATCAAGAACTTCACCGGCATCGACAGCCCCTACGAGCCGCCGGAGAACCCGGAACTGCGCCTTGAGGGCGGCGTGCGGCCGCCGGAGGAACTGGCGGAAGACGTGGTGCGCTGGCTGACGGAGAAGGGTTACCTGGCCTGACGGGCAAGGCCCGGCCGGCCGCAGCCCCCGCCCAACGGCGGGCAGCGGCGCCGGCCGGGCCCTGTCATCAGACCCTGACCACCGGCGGCGGCGCCCAGGTGCCGTCGAGGATGGAGGGCGGGGTGCGGTTCGGCCAGTAGAGCCGCATGGTCATCGCAAACGGTGCGGCCGGGGCCGGCAGCCAGTTGGCTTCCTTGTCCGCGCCGGGCGATTCATGCTGGAAATAGAGCGTCAGCGAGCCGTCGTCGTTATAGACGAACGTGTTGCGCGTGCTCAGCGTCAGCCGGTTGAGCGGGTTCGGATAGAACCACAGGCCGTTGTCGATCTGGTACATGGTGATCGACCAGAACGCCTGCTCGTTGACCGGCGGCATGCCGCCCTTCGGGAACGTGAGGGTGTAGCCGTTCCGGCCGTCGAGCCTGGCGCCGGAGCCGTCGACATAGGTCGTCGGATAGACGGAGACCTGCGGCTGCTGCGACGGCCAGCCGTTGGAAGCCCATGTGGCGCGGGTCAGGTAATCGGTGCCGTAGATCGCGCCGGTCGCGGTCACCCGCCAGCCGTTTCTGTTCTTGCCCAGATTGGCCCATTTCTCGTTGAGCTGATCGGTGACGACCTGCGGAATGTCCTTCAGCGCCGCCTGCACGGCCGGATCGAGCTTCGAAAGGGCGAAGGGCTGGCCGGGAACGAGGCCGATTTTCGCCATCCGCGCCAGCATCGGCGCATCTTCCGGGGCCGGTCTGGCAGCCGCGGGGATGAGCCGCGTCATCCAGTTGAAATAGCCTTCCAGCCCCAGCCCGAGAATGACCTTCTGCGGCGCTTCGTGCATCGCAATGCCGGCATCGGCCACCGGCGGGGCGACGAAGGTGAAATCCCGTCCGTAGGCGGAAAGCGGCACGATCCGATACTGATCCTGCAGCTTGTGGACGATGGCCAGATCCGCCGGCGTGTCGAGGGCGTAGGTCCGGCCGAGCACGCCCAGATAGCGGGTCGGATAGGCGATGTGGATCATGCCGGCGGGCACTTCGCCCTGCCAGCCCGGGCCGGTGAAAAGATAGGTTGCCGCCGCGGGGCCGGTGGTGTTGGTGCCGACGCTGTGCCTGACGACCATCCACAGGTCGACCAGCTCGAAATTGAAGAAGCGATCGCGGATTTCCGGGTGGCTGAAGACCATCGGCTCCTTGAGGTCGAGCCACGCCATGGAATAGAGCGTGTCGGCGTTGGTGGCCGAAACCCCGCGATAGGTTGCCGGCGGGTAGCCGCGGATATTGAAGAAGGCGCCGAGCGGCGCGCTCAGCTGCCCGACCTCCGCCACGTTGCTCATCTGCAGGCGGGTGATGTCGGTCGTGACCAGCGAATAGCCGTAGATGTAGGCATCGATGGCGATCTGGCGGGCCTCATGAGCGGTCAGGCCCGCCGCCTGCGCGGTGCCGGGCAGCGCGGCCGCCAGCGTGCCGGCCGCCGCCGTGGCCAGAAAGGTGCGGCGGGAAATGCCGCCTTCGACAGACGTGTCAGACATTTAAGGGCATCCTCAGACAGAGGTTCTTCCGGCGTTTCCGGTGTGCGGACGCGTAGCCCGGCCGGCGTATGACCCGCCGGCACCGGTCATCGTTTGAGGACGACCATAAGCGTGCTAGTGGTGCGCGTGTTTGCCATTTCTCGCCAGCGATCGCCCATGAAACCGCCCACCGACGATGCCCTGCAGCGGGTCAGCCCGGCGGCGGCCCTGCCCGCCGTTCTCGAAGACCTTGGCATCGATCCCGGGCCGGTGTTCGAAGGGCTGGGTTTCGGTCCGCACGATCTCGTCGCCGGCGCACGGGTTCCCTTCGCACAGGCGCTGGTGCTGCTGGAGCGGGCGGGGCGGCTTGCCGGGCAGCCGGAACTGGGCGTGCGGGTCGGCGTGCGCAACGATCACCGCTGCCTCGGCACGGTTGGCGAGCTGATGGCGGCGGCGCCGACGCTGGGGCAGGCTCTGGCCGATTATGTGGCCCTGCAGGGCGGGCATTCTCAGGCGGCATGCTCCTATCTGGTGCCGATGGGCGAGTGCGTGGCCCTTGGCTTCGGCATCTATGACCGGCAGGCGCCGGGGACCGATCAGGTCTACGGGCTCGCCATGGGGGCGGGCGCAAACATGATCCGCAGTCTCACCGGCGATGCGGTGGCGCCGCTGGAGGCGCATTTCTCCATCCGGCGGCCGCCGAACCCGGCGGTCTTTGCGGGCCTGCTGGGAACGGAGGTGCGGTTCAATCAGCCCCAGACGTGCGTTCTGGTGCGGCGCGCCGACCTGAGCGCCCCGACTGTTGCGCCCGATCCGGCGCGCCGGGATGAGCTTCTGGCCGCGCTTCCGGTCCGTCTGGGGCTTGCCGGACAGTCCGCCACGGCGCGCCTTCGCCATGTTCTGCGGCCGTCCCTCAGTCTCGGCGATACGTCGCTGGCGGCTGCCGCCCGCCGCCTGCACATGACCGCACGCACCCTCGGCCGCTGCCTTGCCCGGGAGGACACGTCCTTTGCGCGGGAGCGCGACGCGGTGCGCTTCGTCATGGCCTCGGAACTGCTGCGACTGACCGAACTGCCCGTGGGCGACATTTCGGCCGCCCTCTCCTATGCAACCCACAGCGCGTTCGTGCGCAGTTTCCGGCGCTGGAGCGGCATGGCGCCTTCCGAATGGCGGGCGGCGCAGGGCCGTTGACCGGTGACGGCCCGACCGGCCGGGACCGGGCGGTGTGCGCGCCGCCGCCGCTGCACTGCTGTCGTGCGCGGGCATGACGGCCCTCCGGCGGATGCAATCCTCAGGGCAGGGATGGTCTGGACTCCGGCGGCCAAGTGGCTAAGGTCCGCCTGCGCAACGCGCCCCCGGCCGATGTTGGTGTCTGCCGGGCCTGACCGGGCGGAGCCCCGCCCGGCGGCGGGGTTGCGCACTGCCTGCAACAACGCCGAAGGACTCTGCCGTCGTGTCCGCCAGCCAATCTCTCATGCCGCATCTGTCTCTGGCCAAGGACAAGATCCGCGTGCTGCTTCTCGAAGGCATCAATGACAGCGCCGTGGCGCTGATGGCCGCCGAGGGCTACACCAACGTCACCCGCCTCACCAAGGCGCTGGACGAAGACGCCCTCTGCGAGGCGATCCGCGGAACCCACATTCTGGGCATCCGCTCCCGCACCCACATCACGCCCCGCGTGCTGGAAGCGGCCGATCGCCTGATCGCCATCGGCTGCTTCAGCGTCGGCACCAATCAGGTCGATATCGACGCCTGCGGCCAGTATGGCATTCCGGTCTTCAATGCGCCGTTCTCCAACACGCGCAGCGTGGCCGAACTGGTGATCGGCGAAATCGTCATGCTGCTGCGGCGCGTTCCGGCCCGCTCGACCGGCGCCCACGCCGGGCGGTGGGAGAAGTCGGCCGCCTTCAGCCACGAAGTGCGGGGCAGAACGCTCGGCATCGTCGGCTACGGCAATATCGGCTCGCAGCTTTCCATTCTGGCCGAGGCCATGGGCATGCGGGTGATCTTCTACGATCAGACCGACAAGCTGCGGCAGGGCAATGCCGAGCCGATGCCGAACCTGCAGGCGCTTCTGGAAACCGCCGACATCGTGACGCTGCATGTGCCGGAGACGCCGGCCACCCACGGCATGATCGGCCGCGCGGAAATCGCGGCCATGAAGCAGGATGCCTACCTCATCAACAACAGCCGCGGCACGGTGGTCGATCTTGAGGCCCTTGCCGACGCGGTGCGCGACGGCAAGCTGCGCGGTGCGGCCGTCGATGTGTTCCCCGTCGAGCCCAAGGCCAATGGCGAGCGGTTCGTCTCGCCCCTGCAGGGGCTGGACAACGTCATTCTGACGCCGCACATCGGCGGGGCGACGGAAGAGGCGCAGGAGCGCATCGGCTCCGAGGTTGCGCGCAAGCTGGTGGAATACAGCGACACCGGTTCCACCATGGGCGCGGTCAACTTCCCGCAGGTGCAGTTGCCGACGCGCCAGCAGGGCACGCGCTTCATTCAGGTGCAGCGCAACCTGCCGGGCATGCTCGGCCGCCTCAACGAGGTTCTGGCACGCAACGGCGTCAATATCGCCGCGCAATATTACGAGACGCGCGCCGATGTCGGCTATGTCGTGTTCGATACCGACACCGGCACTGCCGACACCGATCGCGTGCTGGAGGATATCCGCGCCCTGCATGGCACCATCCGGGCGCGGCTGCTCTACGAATATAAGGGCTGAGGCCCCGGCGGCGGATGCCCCGGCAGGCCGGTGCCACCGGTCTGCCGGGCGGATCCGCCGCCCGGCGGAGATAAAAGACCCGGCCCGGCCGGCGGGTGGCGCGGGCCGGGGCGGGATGTGGCACAAGGGGGCTGCCATGGGGAAGACGTCTGTTCGTGCCGCCGTCGTCGCCGCCGCGCTGGGCGCAGGCCTTGTCGCCGCCGTGCCGGCGTGTGAGGCCGGGACCGATGCGCCCGTGGCCGGGAAGACGGAGAGCGGTCTTTATGCAGCTCCGCCCGTCCGCATCGGTCGCTGGGAGCTGACCCGCTACACCCGCGATGTGCAGGGCAGCCAGCTCAGCCACTGTGCGGCCATGGTGCTGACGGCCTCCGAGACGGGCCTGTTTCTGGCCTATTCAGCGCCCGGGAATTCTTTCCGGTATGGTTTTTCCGGTGCCGGCAGTGCCGCTGCGGCCGGCCCGATCCCGGTGAGGATCCGGTTCGACGGCCGCACGGCCGCGGCGCGGGAAGCCGTTCTGCCGCTGATGCCGGACGACAACGGCTTCGACTGGCGAACGGCCAGCGTCGCCGCCTCCGCCGGGCCGGGGCTGGCCGAAGAACTGACGAGTGCCCGAAAAATCACTTTCAGCTACACGGTCGACGGCAAGGCCCATGACGAGAGCTTCGCGCTCGCCGGCATCGGCCCGGTGCTGAAGGCGCTGTTCGCCTGCGGGCGGTGACGCCCGGCGCGGCGTCGTCGCGGCACCGCGCGGCAATGACGCAGTGCAACGTCCATGGCGGACGGAGCCGCTCAGGACGGAGCCGCTCACCGGCCGGTATAGCCGTCGTCGCGGCGCCGGCCGACGGGCGCCTGCCGCAGGGCGGAAACGCCGGCCGGTCCGGTGCGGCCGCAGCACCTCACTCCGCAGCCGGGCGAGGGGATACCGCTGCCATCGGAGGCCTGGCCAACGGAGGTCTGTCTGGCGGAGGTCTGGCTTGCCGCTGCGGCCGATCGGGCGGGCCGCCCCGGCCATCGTGCATCTGAAGTGCAGCCGGAAGATCGCGGGGCGCACCGGCGGGGGCAGGGGAGCCGCCGCCGGCCGGCGCCGCGGTGCGGCGGCGCCCCGAGGCCGGTGTGCCGCGCCTGTTTGTACACCATAACCCGGCGGAGGCCGGAGGGCTTGAGCCTTCCGCCGCACCGCCGCACCGCCGGGCCGGCGGCCTCAGTCCGTCGCCCCGGCGTAGCTTTCCACCGGCGGGCAGGTGCACATCAGGTTGCGGTCGCCCCACACGTTGTCGATGCGGTTGACCGGCGGCCAGTATTTGTCGACGCGGAAGGCGCCGGCCGGGAAGCAGGCGGCCTCGCGGTCGTAGGGCCGGTTCCAGTCGCCCACCAGATCTTCCACGGTGTGGGGCGCGCGCTTCAGCGGGTTGTCCTCGGCGTCGAGCCGGCCCTCGGCGATGGCCTGCGCCTCGGCGGCGATGCCGAGCATGGCGGCGATGAAGCGGTCGAGTTCGGCGCGCGGCTCGCTCTCGGTCGGCTCCACCATCAGCGTTCCCGGCACCGGCCAGCTCATGGTCGGGGCATGGAAGCCGCAATCCATCAGCCGCTTGGCGACATCGTCGACGCTGACCCCGGCACTCTCCTTCAGCACCCGCGTGTCGAGGATGCACTCGTGCGCGACGAAGCCTTCGGCGGAGCTGTAGAGGATCGGGTAGGCGCCTTTCAGCCGCTGTGCAATGTAGTTGGCGTTGAGGATGGCCACCCGGGTGGCCTGCGTCAGCCCTTCTCCGCCCATCAGCAGGCAGTAGGCCCAGCTGATCAGCAGGATCGAGGCCGAGCCGTAGGGGGCTGACGAAACCGCCGCCTCGCCCGCCGCCGGGTTGCCCGGCAGGTGCGGTGCCAGATGGGCCTTCACGCCGATCGGCCCCATGCCCGGCCCGCCGCCGCCGTGGGGAATGGCGAAAGTCTTGTGCAGATTGAGGTGGCTGACATCGCCGCCGATGTCGCCCGGACGCACCAGACCGACCATGGCGTTCATGTTGGCGCCATCGATATAGACCTGTCCGCCGTGCGCGTGGGTGATGGCGGCGATCTCGCGCACCGTCGTCT
This sequence comes from Pseudoxanthobacter sp., assembly GCF_036822375.1. Taxonomy (NCBI): domain Bacteria; kingdom Pseudomonadati; phylum Pseudomonadota; class Alphaproteobacteria; order Hyphomicrobiales; family Segnochrobactraceae; genus Pseudoxanthobacter; species Pseudoxanthobacter sp. The sequence continues at coordinate 24,962 of NZ_DAISHT010000011.1, forward strand.
CGAACACGCCATGGGTCGAGGGATAGGTGATCATGCAGGCGGCCAGACTGGCCGAATGCTGTTCTGCCTTGCGGCGGAAATCGGCGAGGTCGATGTCGCCGTTCTCTGCCACGCCGACCACCACCACCTTCATGCCGGCCATCTGAGCGGAGGCCGGGTTGGTGCCGTGGGCGGAGGTCGGGATCAGGCAGACGTTGCGGTGGCCCTCGCCGCGGGCGGCATGATAGGCGCGGATGGTGATGAGGCCGGCATATTCGCCCTGCGCGCCCGAATTGGGCTGCATGGAAAAGGCATCGTAGCCGGTGATCTGGCACAGCTTGGCTTCCAGATCGGTGATGAGCCCGGCATAGCCCTCTGCCTGCGCCGGGGGAGCAAAGGGGTGGATGTCGGCAAATTCCGGCCAGCTCAGCGCCATCATCTCCGCTGTGGCATTGAGCTTCATGGTGCAGGAGCCGAGCGGGATCATGGCGCGGTCAAGGGCAAGGTCGCGGTCGGCGAGCCGGCGCATATAGCGCGTCATTTCCGCTTCCGCCCGGTTCATGTGGAACACCGGATGCGTCATGAAGGCAGAGGTGCGCAGCAGGTCCGCCGGCAGGCGGTAGGCATGGACGAGGTCGTCGTCGCTCATGCCGCCGCCGAAGGCCTGCCAGATCGCCTCGGTGTGGGAGCGCCGGGTGCGCTCGTCATAGGAAATGCCGATGCGCGTTTCCCCCACCCGCCGCAGGTTGATGCCGGCGCGCTCCGCGGCCTGCAGGATATCGTCGCGGCGCGGGCCGCACTCCACCGTCACGGTATCGAAGAAGGCGGCCGGCTCCACGGCGAAGCCCAGCGTTTCCAGCCCTCTGACCAGCCGAACGAGCTTGCGGTGGATGCGCTCGGCAATGGCCCGCAGCCCGTCCGGCCCGTGGAAGACGCCATACATGGAGGCCATCACCGCCAGCAGCGCCTGCGCGGTGCACACATTGGAGGTCGCCTTCTCGCGGCGGATGTGCTGCTCGCGGGTCTGAAGCGACAGCCGGTAGGCGCGGTTGCCGCGGGCATCGACCGAAACGCCCACGATGCGGCCCGGCATGGAGCGGGTCAGGGCCTCGCGCACCGCCATGTAGGCGGCATGCGGCCCGCCGTAGCCGACCGGCACGCCGAAACGCTGGGTGGAGCCGACGGCAATATCGGCGCCCATCTCGCCGGGCGGCTTCAGCAGCGTCAGCGCCAGCGGATCGGCGGCCACGCAGGCCAGCGCGCCGGCGCCGTGCAGTGCGGCGATGACGGCGGTGAAATCGTTCACATGGCCGTAAGTGCCCGGATATTGCACGATGGCGCCGAACACCGCCGCCGGATCGAGATCGGCGAAGGGATCGCCCACGATCACCTCAAAGCCCAGCGGTTCGGCCCGGGTGGCGATGACGGCAATGGTCTGCGGGTGGCAGTGGTGATCGACGAAGAAGGCGCCGGCCTTCGATTTCGAGGCCCGCCGGCACAGCGCCATGGCCTCCGCCGCCGCGGTGCCCTCGTCGAGCAGCGAGGCATTGGCAACGTCGAGGCCCGTGAGATCGGCCACCATGGTCTGATAATTCAGCAGCGCCTCAAGGCGGCCCTGACTGATTTCCGGCTGGTAGGGCGTGTAGGCGGTGTACCAGGCCGGGTTCTCGAAGATGTTGCGCTGGATGACCGGCGGCGTGACGGTGCCGTAATAGCCCTGTCCGATCAGGCTGACCATGACCGTGTTGTGGGCGGCAACTTCGCGCAGGCGCTGCAGAACGCCCTGCTCCGACAGCGCCTTGCCCCAGCCGAGCGGCCGGGTCTGGCGCAGATCGGCGGGAACGATGCGGTCGATGAGGGCATCGAGGCTGTCGGCGCCGATCGCCTCCAGCATGCCGTCCATCTCGCGCGGCGAGGGGCCGATATGCCGGCGGTTGGCGAAGTCATAGGGGGCGTAGCCCACCTCGCGATAATCCATGTCAGCCACCTCAGTTCCCTGTTGCGCAACCGGCCGTCCCGGCCCCGGCGGGCCCCGGCCCGTTGCCGCTGCGTGCGGTAGTTCGATCATCTTGCCGGCGCTCCGGCAAGGGGCATCGGGCGGCCGGCACAGAACGAACGGTGCCGGGCCGCGCTCGCCCGCCGCATCCGGCCCGTTCCGTCCGCTCCACGCTATCACTGCGTGCGGGGCTGTTTCAGCGCGCCCGTTGCCGCGCCCCGCCGTCTCGCCCGCCCCATCTTGCCCGCCGGCGGACGGCGGTGGCCGTGAACGCTCCGGCCCGCGGGCCTCATTCTGTGATCAAATCCAGCCATGCGGCCTGTTCCATCGGGTCGCTCCGGGGCCGCCTCCGGGGGACTTTCGCACGTCCGCTGGGCGGGAAGTCGCGGATTTATTGCCGTTTTGCCACATTCCCGGCTGCAAGCGGAAATTTCCCGCGCTTGTGATCGAATCCCGTTGATCTCGCCGCGTGATCACGTCATTATAAAATCAGATGCAGATACTCAGCATCTGCAATGGCGCATGCCGTTGCTGCCCGGCCGGTTGACGTCGTCGGTTAAGGGGGCCGCTTTGCGGCTGACGGCGCATTCGGGCCGGCCATTCCATTTCCATGCTCTTCGTGCGTTTGCGCTCTGGCGGGCGCGGGCCGGACCGCTGTGGTCCGCTGCCGGCACCGCAAACGGTGCGTGCATGGCGTTATCTGCGCGGCCGCGACCTGCCTGCAGGCGGCGGTCGCGAAGCGTCGTCTTCTGCCGCGGGGCGAAAAGCGCCGCGCATAACCGGGATTGCCGTTTTCGATGGCTGTCGATCTGGATTGGCCCCACCATCTCCTGAGTGCCGCCCCGCCTGCCGCCGATGTTGCCGATGCCCAGCGCATTGCCGACACCCTGTTCGGCCTCGCCGTTTCGGCCCGGCCGCTGACCAGCGAGCGCGACCGCAACTTTCACCTGATCGATGCGGCCGGTCGCGGCTTCGTGCTGAAGATCGTCAATGCGCAGGAAGACCCGGCCGTGACCGACTTCCAGACGCAGGCCTTCCTGCATGTGGTGCGGCGCAATCCGGCCCTGCCGGTCGCCCGCGTGATGCCGGCCCGCGACGGGCGCTACGAGGCGCGGGTGGAACTGGCCGACGGCAGCCGCTGTCAGGCCCGCATCGTGACGCATCTGCCGGGCGAGCCGCTGGCGCGGGTTCGGGCTTCCGCCGCGCTGCGCCGGTCCATCGGCCGCAGCCTCGCCGAGCTTGACCGCGCGCTGGCGGATTTTGAACACCCCGGCGCCGACCACCCGCTGCTGTGGGACCTGAAGTCCGCCGATGCGCTGCTGCCGCTTCAGGAATCCATTGCCGATGCCGGTCTGCGGGCGCGGGCTGAGGCCGGGCTTCAGCCGTTTCTCGATCATGTGCGCCCGGCTATGGCGCGGCTGCCCTTTCAGGTGATCCACAACGACTTCAACCCCCACAACGTGCTGGCCGATCCGGCCGCCCCGGAAAAGGTGACGGGCGTCATCGATTTCGGCGACATGGTGCGCGCGCCGCGCATCAACGATGTGGCGGTTGCGGCGGCCTATCATGTCGGCCCCGCAGAGGCGGCGCTCGACGGCGTGGCGGAGCTGGTGGCGGCCTATCATGCCGTCTTTCCGCTGGAACCGCAGGAGGTTGAGCTGCTGTTCGACCTCGTCATGGCGCGGCAGGTGGCGACCGTAACCATCACCGCCTGGCGGGCGGCGCGCTATCCGGACAATGCGGCCTACATCCTGCGCAATCAGCCGCGGGCGGTGGCCGGTCTTGCCGTGCTGACGGCGATTGAACGCGACCGCGCGCAGGCTGTGCTGCGCCGTGCCTGCGCCATGGAGTGAATGACCGATGCCGGCTTCTTCCCCCGCCCCCCACATGGCCAACGGCTTCGTGCCCGGCAGCACGGCGCTGCCGCCCGAGGTGGCCGCCCTCGTCGCCCGGCGCGACCGCCTGCTCGGGCCGGCCTATCGCCTGTTCTATGAAGAGCCGCTGCACCCGGTGCGCGGCGAGGGCGTGTGGCTCTACGATGCGCAGGGCAACGCCTATCTCGACGTCTATAACAACGTCGCTTCCGTCGGCCACTGCCACCCCCATGTGGTGGCAGCCATTGCGCGGCAGGCGGCCGTTCTCAATACCCATACCCGCTATCTCGACGAGACCATTCTCGATTTCGCCGAACGGCTGCTGGCCACCTTCCCGGCTCCGCTGGCCCACGCCATGTTCACCTGCACCGGCAGCGAGGCGAACGACCTCGCCATCCGCATCGCCACGGCGGTGACCGGCGGCGAGGGCTTCATCGTGACCTCGTTCGCCTATCATGGCGTGACCAGTGCAACCTCGTCGATGTCGCCCTCGCTCGGCACCCGCGTGGCGCTGGGCGAGCATGTGCGGCTGGTGCCGGGGCCCGATCCCTATCGCCACGGTGCGGCCGAGACGGGCCGGCTGCTGGAGACGGCCGTGCGTGCGGCGATTGCCGATCTGGAATGGCGCGGCCACAAGGTGGCGGGCCTGCTGTGCGATACCATCTTTTCGAGCGACGGCATCCAGCCCGAGCCGGCGGGTTTTCTGGCCGGTGCGGTGCAGGCGGTGCGCGCGGCCGGCGGCCTCTATATCGCCGACGAGGTGCAGCCGGGCTTCGGGCGCACCGGCGCCGGCATGTGGGGCTTTGCCCGCCATGGCGTGGTGCCGGATATCGTCACCATGGGTAAGCCGATGGGCAACGGCCATCCGGTGGCGGGGCTGGTCGCGCGCGCCGACCTGCTGCAGATTTTCGGCCAGAAGTCACGCTATTTCAACACGTTCGGCGGCAATCCCGTGTCCTGCGCGGCGGGCCTTGCGGTGCTTGAGGTGATCGCCGGCGAAGGTCTGGTGGCCAATGCCGCCCGCGTCGGCGCGCTGATGAAAGAGGGCCTTGAGGCGCTCGCGCAGCAGCACGCGGCAATCGGCGATGTGCGCGGCGCCGGGCTGTTTCTTGGCGTGGAACTGGTGAAGGACCGCGGCACGCGGCAGGCCGATCCCGACTATGCGAGCCGGCTGGTCAACGCGCTGAAGCGCCGCCGCGTGCTGATCAGCGCCTCCGGGCCGGAGGCCAACGTGCTGAAGATCCGTCCGCCGCTGGTGTTCTCGGCCGATAACGCCGCCTGCTTCCTGGAGGCAATGGCCGCGGCGCTGCGCGAAGTCGATGACGCCACCGGCCGGTAACGGCCAACAAGGGGACTGAAATGGCTGAACCGGATTATTCCCGCGGGGCCGCCTGCATCGACGGGCAGTTCATGCCCGTGGGCGAGGCGCGCATTCCCATCACCGACTGGGGCTATCGCCGCTCCGATGTGACCTACGATGTGGTCGGCGTGTGGGGCGGCGCGTTCTTCCGCCTCGACGATCACATCCGCCGTTTCCGCGCCTCGATGCAGTCGCTGCGCATGGAGCCGGCGGAGAGCGACGACGACATCCGCGCCATTCTCACGCGCTGCGTGCAGCTTTCCGGGCTGCGCGAGGCCTATGTGGCGATGGATTGCCTGCGCGGACGCCCGCTGCCGGGCAAGCCCTATCATCCGGTGTTCGCCCGCAACTATATCGCCGCCTACGCCATCCCGTGGGTGTGGGTGGCAAGCCCGGAGATGCAGCAGCGCGGCGCCCATCTGGTCGTGGCGAAAACGCCGCGCATCGCGACGGAATCCGTCGATCCGACGGTGAAGAACTTCCACTGGGGCGATCTCACGCGCGGCCTGTTCGAGGCCTACGATCAGGGCGCGGATTTTGCCGTGCTGCCGGATGCCGACGGCAATCTGACGGAAGGCCCCGGATTCAACGTCTTCATCGTGCGCGACGGGGCGGTGGCGACGCCGGACCGCGGCGCGCTGGAAGGGGTGACGCGGGCTTCGGTTCTGGAACTGTGCGCCGAACTCGGGCTGCCGTGCGCGGTGCGGCCGGTTTCCATGGACGAGGTGCGCGAGGCGGACGAGATTTTCCTCACCACCACCGCCGGCGGCATCATGCCCGCCTCGCGCATCGACGGGCGCATCATGAACAATGACCGGCCGGGGCCGGTTTCCGCGCGGCTGCGCGAGTGCTTCTGGCAGAAGCGGGCCGAAGGCTGGCACGCCACGCCGATCGATTATGCGGCGCTCTGAGCCCTGAGGCCGGCGGCGGTGAAGGCGACGATCTCCGCGATCATCGTTTCCGTCGCCGGCATCGCCGCCGCCCCGGCGCTGATTTCGCTGATGCGGTGGGCATCCGACAGGATGTAGAGATAAATGCCGATGATCTGCGCGAAGCGGCGATAGAGCACATCGGCAGGCAGGTGCGGCAGCAGGCCGGCGAGCACCGTCACAAAGGCCCGGACCGGCGCATCGTAGACCTCGCGGCGCAGGCCGAAGGCCATTTCGTCCGGCTCTGCGTGCAGCCGGGCCTGCAGGCGCAGGAACGCCCGTCCGCCGGTGCTGGTCACGAGACCGAACGGCGGCACGAGATAGGCGCGCACCACGTCCTCCACGCTGAACGGCGCTTCGCGGGCCTGCAGGGCCTCCAGCAGCGCCATGCGTTCGCCGGCAAGCTGACGGCCGCGGCGCAGGTAGACCTCGCGGAACAGATCCGGCTTGGAGCCGAAATAATAGGTGATCATCGCCTGCGTCACGGCTGCCTCGGCCGCGATTTCGCGATAGGAGGCCCCTGCGAAGCCGCGTTCCGCAAAGGTCCGCTCGGCGGCGTCGAGCACCGCCTCGCGGTGGTTGCCGCGCCCTTCCGGCCGGCCGGGCCGGCTGCGCCGCACGGGTGGCGGGGAGGCGCTGTCGTCGCTCATGAGGCTTTCACCGGGTTTCGGCGCGGCGCCCGGGCGGGGGCTGCGCGCGGCGGCGGGGCAGGGGAGTGCCACCGGGTCTAGCACGCCGGCGCGGCCATTGGCCAACGCTGCGCAGCGCTCGTGAGGCCGGCCGGCGAAGGCCGGTGCGATTGCCCGCGAGGCGGGCAGGGCGTGACGCAAATCTGGCCTTGTCGCCAAATTAATTAAATGCCAGTTTAATTAATGTCGCCCGTGCCGCCGCACACGCCCTGCGCTGCCGCAGGGGCGCCGTGCGGCCGCCGGGGCGGCAAGGGATCACGACATGGCAAGCACTTTTCTCTACGGCGCGCATGTGCACGCCAACGGCATCCGCCAGCACTTCCAGCGCTTCGGCGGCCATGGCCAGCCGCTTATCCTCATTCCCGGCATCACCAGCCCGGCGCCGACGTGGGCGTTCGTGGGCGAGCGCTTCGGCCAGACCCACGACACCTACGTGGTGGACGTGCGCGGCCGCGGCCTGTCGTCCGGCGGGCCGGAGCTGGATTATGGGCTGGATGCACTGGCCGACGACCTGATCGCGCTGGCCTGCGAGCTGGGGCTTGAGAAGGGCCGGCGCGGGGCTCCCGTCGTCGTGGGGCATTCGATGGGCGCGCGCATCGCCATCCGTGCCGCGCGCCGTGCCCCGGGCGCGTTCGGCCGGCTGGTGCTGGCCGATCCGCCGGTGAGCGGCCCGGGCCGGCGGGCCTATCCGGCGCCGCTGACGTGGTATGTCGATTCCCTCCGCCTTGCCGTGCACGGCATGGACTGGCGCGCGTTGCAGCCGTTCTCGCCCACATGGGGAGAAGCCGACCTGCGCCTCAGGGCGGAGTGGCTGGCGACCTGCTACGAGCCGGCGATCCTGCGCGCGTTTGCCGATTTTCACGACACCGACATCCACGCCGATCTGCCTTTTCTGGGCTGCCCGACCCAGCTTGTCGTGGCCGGCAAGGGCGGGGTGATCCTGCCGGACGATATCGCCGAGATCCGCGCCCTCAACCCCGCCATCGTCGTCACCTGCGTGTCCGGGGCGGCCCACATGATCCCGTGGGACGATTTCGACGGTTTCTTTGCCGCCATCGATCCCTTCCTGCAGACCGGAACCGCGCCGGTCGTCATTCCGCCGAAACCGTGAGACCGATCATGACTGTCAGCGATACTCAGTTCATCGCCGCCTGGCGCACCGTGCTGGCCGGCTGCAATCTGAAGGCGGGTGAGCAGGTGACGCTGCTGACCAGCACGGATACCAACCCGCAGAGCCTGCGCTGCGCCACCGTGGCGGCGAGCGAGCTTGGCGGCATCATCACTACGGTGGAACTGCCGCCGATGAACGGCGAGGTTTCGCTCAGCCGCGACAAGCTGGCCTATGTGGGTGCCACCGCGCTCAGGGGCAACAAGGCGGCGATGGCGGCGCTGAAATCGAGCGACCTCATCATCGATCTGATGCTGTTGCTGTTCTCGCCCGAGCAGGGCGAGATTCTGGAAAGCGGTTCGCGCATGCTGCTGGCGGTGGAGCCGCCGGAAGTGCTGCTGCGCATGATCCCGACCGAGGACGACCGCCGCCGCGTGCTGGCTGCCACCGACCGGCTGAAGCGCGCCAGAACCATGACGGCCACCTCGCGCGCCGGCACGGATTTCACCTGCGCGCTCGGCGATTATCCCATCCTCACTGAATATGGCCTGGCCGATCTGCCCGGCCGCTGGGACCACTGGCCGAGCGGCTTTCTGGCAACCTGGTCCAACGAGGGCAGCGCCAGCGGCCGCATCGTCATCGACCGCGGCGACATCATTCTGCCGTTCAAGTCCTATGTGCAGGACGCGGTGGAACTGGTGTTCCGCGACGGCTACCTGCGCGAGATCAATGGCGGCTTCGATGCGGAGTTCCTGCGCGAGTACATGGAATCCTTCGACGATCCGGAGGTCTACGCCCTGTCGCACATCGGCTGGGGCCTGCAGCCGCGCGCGAAATGGACGGCCATGGGGCTCTATGACCGCGAAGCAACCATCGGCATGGATGCGCGGGCCTTCTACGGCAATTTCCTGTTCTCCACCGGGCCGAACACCGAGGCCGGCGGCACCCGCGACACGCCGTGCCACATGGATATTCCGCTGCGCAACTGCTCAGTCTACCTTGATGGCGAGCCGATGGTGATCGACGGCAAGGTGATCCCGCCCGACCAGCGCGCGGACTGAAGGACGCCACGATGAGCGCAGACGAAGACGTCTACCGCCGGCAGGGCTTTGGAGCTTCTGTCGGCATGGGCGCGCGGCCGGGGCTGCTGGTGATCGATTTCACCAATGGCTTTGCCGACCCGGCCGGCTTCGGCGGCGGCAACATCGCCGCCGCCATTGCCCGCACGCAGACGCTGCTGGCCTTTGCCCGCGCCCGGCGCTGGCCGGTGGCCCACAGCCGCATCGTGTTTCAGGGCGACGGAGCGGATGCCAATCCGTTTTCCCGCAAGATACCCGGCATGCTGATCCTGACGGAGGATAACCCCGCCAGCCACTTCGTGCCGGCGCTTCAGCCGGCGGCCGGGGAACTCGTGGTGCGCAAGACGGTGCCGTCGGCCTTCTTCGGCACCGCTCTGGCGCCCTGGCTGATGCAGTGCGGGGTGGATACGCTGGTCGTGGCCGGCTGCACCACCAGCGGCTGTGTGCGCGCCAGTGTGGTGGATGCCATGTCGGCGGGGCTGCGCGTGATCGTGGCGGCGGATTGCGTGGGCGACCGCGCCACCGGCCCGCACGAGGCCAGCCTGTTCGACATGCAGCAGAAATATGCGGACGTGATGCCGTTCGAGGCGATCCGGCAGCTGGCGGAAGCGCGGTCCGCGGAAGGATGAGAGGGTTCGGGCGGCCCCTCCGGGGGGTGAGAGGGGCCGCCCGCCTCCTCAGAAGCCGGCGGAGAAACCTTCGTCGGCGAGGATCGTGGTGCCGTGGATGGCGATTGCCCCCGGCGAGGCGAGGAACACGGCGATGGCCGCCATGTCCTCGGGCTCGGAATAAACGCGGTCGGTCGGCGTGCGGGCGACGATCGCCTCCAGCATCGGCTTCAGTTCCGGGCTGGTGCGGATGTCGGCGTTCATCTCGGTGCGGGTGTTGCCCGGCGCGATGGCGTTGACGTTGATGCCGTGGGGCGCGAGCTCAATGGCGAGGGCCTTGGTCATCATCGACACGCCCGCCTTGGTGGCGCAATAGATGGCATAACCGCCAAAGCCCATGGTGGCGCACACCGACGAGATGTTGATGATCTTGCCGTGGCCGCGCGCCTTCATCAGCGGTCCGACGACGTTGATGGCGTTCCAGGTGCCCTTGAGGTTGATGTCGATGGTGCGGTCGCGGGCCTCCGCCCCCGTCGCGCCGACCGGGGTGGGGAAGAACACGCCGGCCGAATTGACCAGAACGGCGATGGGGCCGAGATCGCGTTCCACCGCGGCGGCGACCGCGGCGAGGGCGGCCTCGTCGCGCACGTCGGCGGCGTAGGCGCCGGCCTTGCCGCCGGCCGCACGGATGGCCGCGGCAACGGCCTCTGCCTTTTCCACCTTACTGGAGGCCACCACAGCCACCGTGGCGCCATCGCGGGCAAAGGCATGGGCGATGCATTCGCCGATGCCCTGCGAACCGCCGGTCACGAGCACAACCCGTTCGGAACCCATGTTCGATCCTCTCATGGTGACGGGCTGGTCTGGCCGGAAACCGGCTTCAGGCGCCCGGGTCGGAATAAGCCTCGTCGGCCGTGCGGCCGAAGAACATCACCGCCCGGTAGATGCGGGCGGAATCGCGGATATCGGCTTCCATCGCGGCCCGCGCGCCGGCGGCATCGCCCTTGGCGAAGGCGGCGATGAGGTCGAAGTGATGGCCGACCGCCTGCGCATAACGGATCGGCGGCAGCTTGTTAGTGCCCTGATGCAGTTCGGCCAGATAGGGGCCGCCCTGCTGCCACAGGCTTTCGATGGAGGCGAACAGCACCTCGGAATGGGCGGCGCGGTAGACCGCGAAATGGAAATCCTTGTTGGCGTTGACGAGTGCCGGTATGTCGCCGGCGGTAAACAGCCGGTCCAGATGTTCGTTGGAGGCGCGAATCGCGGCGAACGCGGCGCTCTCCATTTGCTCGGCCGCGCGTGCCGCGGCATGGCCTTCCAGCACCGCGCGCACGTCGGTCAGTTCGTCGAACCGCTGCAGCGTCAGCACGGGAACCCGCGCCGAGCCGCTTTTCAGCAGTTCCAGCGAGCCGTCGCCCACCAGCCTGCGGATCGCCTCGCGCACCGGCATCGGGCTGGTGCCGAGCATTTCAGCCAGCCCGCGCACGGTCAGCACCTCGCCGGGCCGGAAGCGGCCCTGCAGCAGCGCGGCGCGCATCTCGCGATAGACGCGGCCCTGCATGGTTTCATGGCTGAGACGCGGCACGGGGCCGGCCGGTTCTTCTGCCGTCGTCGTGGCTGTGGTTGCGCGCGCGCCATCGCGCAACGCGGCCTGCGCGGGTTCGTCTGCCATCGTCATTTTCTCCCCTGAAAGGCATCTATGCGCAGATTTGATCTGTGATCAAAGGCGAAATTTGCGGCATCGGCGCCCAATTTCCCACCATGGTGGCGATATTTTTGGCATGCCTCAATTCTGTCTTGTGATCAAAGATCAAATGCAGCAGCATTCGGTCATGGGGGACAAGTGATGCCATCTGCGCGGGTGAAAGCCGGCCGGTCCGGGTTTTGCCGAGGAGAGACGAATGCGCTTTGCGGTTGATACGGGCGGCACGTTTACGGACCTCATTGTTGAGGACGACAGCGGCGCCCTGCACATGTTCAAGGCCTCGACGACGCCGGCGGACCCCATCCGCGGTGTGCTCGATGCCCTTGCCGTTGCGGCCGAGGGCCTTGACATGCCGCTGGCGGAGCTGCTGGCGCGGGGTGAAACCCTGATCTACGGTACCACGCATGCGATCAATGCGATCATCACCGGCAACACCGCAAAGACCGCGTTCCTGACCACCGAGGGCCATCCGGACATTCTCGTTATCCGGGAAGGCGGTCGCAGCGAGCCGTTCAACTTTACCGTGCCCTATCCCGCGCCCTATGTGCCGCGGTCGCTGACCTTCGAAATTCCCGGCCGCATCCTTGCCGACGGCAGCGAGCGCGCGCCGCTGGACGAGGCGGCGGTGATTGCCGTCATCGAGGCCATGAAGGCGCAGGGCGTGGAGGCGGTCGCCGTCTGCCTGCTGTGGTCGATCCTCAATCCGGCCCACGAGGAGCGCGTCGGCGAACTGCTCGCCACGCACCTGCCCGGCGTTCCGGTCACGCTCTCGAACCGCCTGAACCCGGCCCTGCGCGAATATCGCCGCGCCACCTCGGTTGCCATCGACGCTTCGCTGAAGCCGATGATGGAGGCCTATATGGACAGCCTCGCCCGCCGTCTGGCGGAAGCGGGCTTCGGCGGGCGGGTGCTCGTCGTCACCTCCATGGGCGGTGTCATCGATGCTGCGGAGGTTGCCAGGGCGCCGATCAATCTCATCAACTCCGGTCCGTCGATGGCCCCGGTCTCCGGGCGCTATTTCGCCCGCGTCGATGCCGGTTCCGATAACGCCATCATCGCCGATACCGGCGGCACGACTTACGACGTCAGTCTGGTGCGGCGCGGCCATATTCCGTTCACCAGCGAAACGTGGATCGGGCACCCCTATCGCGGCCACATGACCGGCTTTCCCTCCGTCGATGTGAAGAGCGTGGGCGCCGGCGGCGGTTCCATCGCGTGGATCGACGAAGGCGGCATGCTGCACGTCGGCCCGCAGTCGGCCGGCGCGGTGCCGGGGCCGGTGTGCTACGGCCGCGGCGGCACGCACCCGACGGTGACGGATGCCTCGCTGGTGCTGGGCTATATCGACCCCGCCTTCTTCCTCGGCGGCCGCATGACGCTCGATCTGGAAGGCGCGCGCACCGCCATCGAGCGCGAGGTGGCGATCCCGCTCGGCCTCAGCGTCGACGAGGCGGCCTCGTCCATCATTGCGGTGGCGACCGAGAACATGGTGCAGGCCATTGTCGACATCACCGTCAATCAGGGCATCGACCCGGGTCAGGCGGTGCTGATCGGCGGCGGCGGCGCGGCCGGGCTCAATTCCGTGCTGATCGCCCGGCGCCTCGCCTCGCCGAAGCTGGTGATCCCGGAAGTCGGGGCCGCCCTCTCGGCGGCCGGCGCCATCATGTCGGATCTGACGGCCCATCACCGCGCTACCTTCTTCACCAAGTCGGCGACCTTCGACTACGACGGCGTCAACGCGGTGCTCGACGGGCTGCTGGCGCGCGCCGATGCCTTCATCGCCGAGCGCGGCGCGGATTCGAAGGCGCAGACCATCATCCTCTCCGCCGAGGCGCGCTACCCGGAGCAGGTGTGGGAAATCGAGGTGAAGCTGCCGGTCACCCGGTTCGGCGGGCCGCAGGATGTGGAAGCCCTGATCGAGGCATTCCATCAGGCGCATGAAGAGATCTTCGCCATCCGCGATGCCGGCTCGGGCATCGAGGTGGTCAGCTGGAGCGTGGCGGTCGCCTGCCGTATCCGGGCAGAGGAGGGCGCCACGCTGGCCTCCAGGGCGGCGGCGGGCGCGGCGCGCGGTACCCGGCCGGCCTATTTCTCCGGCCATGGCCGGGTGGAAACGGACGTGCGGCGCTTCGAGCTGCTGACGACCGAGGACGAGGTCGCGGGCCCCGCGATCATCGAGTCGTCGTTCACCACGGTGGTCGTCAATCCGGGTGCCGTGGCGCGGCGCTGCCCCTCGGGCAGCCTCGTCATCGATCCCGGCCTCTGAGCGCAAAGAAGGAACCTGACCCATGGCAGAGACTGCGTCTTCCGCTGCCGGCAAGGGCGTCCGCCTTGCCCTCATCAACAACCGTCTGGAGGGTGTGGCCCGCAAGATGGCCAACACCCTGCTGCGCACCGGCCGTTCCGGCGTGCTCAACATTGCCCGCGATTTCTCGTGCTGCATCGTGACCCGCAACAACGAGCTGCTGGCCACCGCCGAAAGCCTGCCGATCCATGTGCTTTCCGGCCCGGACATGATGGTCGCCGCGATGCGGAAGTTCCATCCGGTGCTGAAGAAGGGCGATGCCTTCCTGCACAATTCGCCCTATCACGGCTGCTCCCATGCCGCCGACCACACCATTCTCGTGCCGGTCATCGACGATAACGGCGTGCACCATTTCACCGTGGTGGCGAAGGCCCATCAGGCCGACTGCGGCAACTCCCAGCCCACCACCTATTTCGGCGCGGCCCGCGATGTTTACGAGGAAGGCGCGCTGATCTTCCCGGCCGTGAAGGTGCAGGACAACTACGAGACCAATCAGGATATCGTGCGCATGTGCCGGGCGCGCATCCGCGTGCCGGACCAGTGGTGGGGCGATTTCCTGGCGATGCTCGGCGCGGCGCGCATCGGCGAGCGTGAGCTGCTGGCAATCGGCGCGGAACTGGGCTGGGACGCGGTGCATCAGTTCGAGGACGAGTTCTTCGACTACACCGAACAGCGCATGGTCGCCGCCATCCGCAAGCTCACCGCCGGCAAGGCCACCCACATCAGCATCCACGATCCGTTCCCGGGCACGCCGCCCGACGGCATTCCGGTGAAGGTGGATGTCGCCGTGGACCCGGATGCGGCGATGGTGGAAATCGACCTGCGGGACAATCTCGACAACCTGCCGTGCGGTCTCAACACCACCGAATCGACCGCCCGCACGGCGGCCATGGTCGGCCTCTTCAACAGCATCGACCCGACCGTGCCGAAGAATGCCGGCGCCTTCCGCCGCATCCGCGTGCACCTGCGCGAGGGCTGCGTGGTCGGCATTCCGATCCACCCCACCTCCTGCTCGGTGGCGACCACCAATCTCGCCGACCGCATCGCCAACAGCGTGCAGAGCGCGATGGCGGAGATCGTCGCCGGTGCCGGCCTTGCGGAGGCGGGCGCCGTCATTCCGCCGGCGATGGGCGTGGTCTCCGGCGTCGATCCGCGGTCCGGCCAGCGCTTCGTCAACCAGATCTTCCTGGGCATGAGCGCCGGTCCCGGCGCCCCCACCACCGATGCCTGGCAGACGCTGTGCCACGTCGGCAACTCCGGCCTGTGCTATCAGGACAGCATCGAACTCGATGAACTGCGCCAGCCGCTGGTCGTCGAGGAACGCCGCTTCCTGCCCGATACCGAGGGCGCGGGCGAATATCTGGGCGCCAGCAGCATTTTCGTGGCGTTCGGCCCGGTCGGCTGCGATTTCGACCTCGCCTATGTGGCCGACGGCAATGTCTACCCCGCCCGCGGTGTGCGCGGCGGGCTGGACGGCGCGCCGGTGCGGCAGATGAAGCGTCTTGCCGACGGCTCGGTGGTGGACCTGCCGGGCTGTGCGCAGGAGCACATCCGCGCCGGCGAGATGGTGCTGTCCTATTCCAACGGCGGCGGCGGTTACGGCCGGCCGCTGGACCGCGACCCGGCGCGCGTGGCGGCCGATGTGGCCAACGGCTGGATTACCGCGGCGCGGGCCCGCAGCGTTTATGGCGTGGTGCTTGCAGAGGATGGCCGCCCGGATGCGGCGGCCACCGCTGCCCTGCGCGCCAGCGCCGCCTGACACGACACGGGCGGGCGCGAAGGCGCCCGTCCGCCCTGCCATTTGCGTCCGCCGGCCCTGCCTGCCGAGGCCGCTCCTGTCCAACCCTTAGGGCGTCTGCGCCTAAGCGGGCTGAAGGGGCCGCGGCTAGCATGACTGTCGGGTGTAAAGTAAATCCGCGTGGGATGCTCGGTCCTGCCCGGAACGACGACAGACTGAAAGTTTTTCCCGGCCGGTAACCTCCCGGAAAACCGGACGTGAAGACAAATAATAAAGCCCTTCCAGAACGAGATCTCGGGGAACTGAAATGAAGATGCGTTCTCTTGCTATGGGTGCCGTCAGCCTGCTTTCCGTCATGGTTGCGGCGCAGCCGTCCATGGCTGCGGACAAGTGGTATCCGGCCAAGGTCTATGACGCTTCGTCGGGCAAGGATGTCGAAGCCGAGTACACTCCGCTGGAAAAGGCGGCGAAGCCTTACAACATCTGCGTGCTGTTCCCGCACATGAAGGACAGCTACTGGGTGGCGGTGGCCTACGGCCTCGTCTCCGAGGCGCAGGATCTGGGCGTCGGCATGAACCTCTACGAGGCCGGCGGCTACGAGAACCTGCCGCGCCAGCTTTCGCAGTTCGACGACTGCCTTGCGGCCGGCGTCGACGCCATCATCATCGGTTCCATCTCGGAAGCCGGCGTGGCGCAGAAGTTCGAGGAAGCCGCCAAGAAGGGCATTCCGGTGATCGCCGTCGGCAACCCGGTCTCCGCCGGCAAGCTGCCGGCCATGATCTATGCCGATTTCAAGACCATGGGCGGCATGA
>NZ_DAISHT010000012.1:0-8440 GCF_036822375.1 Pseudoxanthobacter sp.
GCGGGGCGCTGGCGGTTGCGCTCACTCCAGCCGGACGTCTTCCGTCGATCGCTTCGCGACCTCGCTCAGAACGGTGTGGAAGGCCGAGGCGATGGAATCGGGGTCGTCCGAGGTGCCTTCGACGACGTAGGTGAGTTTGCCGAGGGGCGGCAGGCCGGCCTCTTTCGGCACTTCCTGAAGGATCGTGCGTCTGAAGCTCTGCCCGATGGCGATCACGCCGAGGCCCGAGCGCGCGGCGGCCAGCACGCCCAGCAGATTGCTGCACTCGGCCACATCGACCCATGTGCGGCGGCCGGCCAGGAGCGCGCTCTCGGTGAGCGTGCGCGTCAGGCTCGGCTTCATATAAGAGATGAGGGGCACGGGATCGGACGGCTTCAGTTGCAGCGACGGATGCCCGATCCACACCATCTGCTCCTGCCAGAGCACCGTGCCGGCGGTTTCGGCGAGGCTCTTGCCGAGAATGATATCCACCTCGTGCGAGCGCAGCACGTCGCGCAGATGCTCGTTGCGGCCGGTGATGAACTTCAGGCCGAAATCCGGGAACTGCAGGCGGAAGATGCCGAGGACTTCCGGCAGGCGGGTGCGGGCGAATTCGTCTTCGATGCCGACCTTGAGAACGCCCTTCAGTCCGGGCCGCGCAAGGCGCAGGCGCACCTCTTCGGAGATGGAGAGGATCGACCGCGCATAGATCAGCATCGCCTCACCGTCCGGGGTGAGGTCCACCTTTCGGGTGGTGCGGTAGATGAGCCGCCGGTTGAGGCGCTTTTCCAGACGGGCGATCCGCTGGCTGATCGTCGACTGGGAGCATCCGATCTCCGCGGCAGCCAGACTGAAGCTGCGCCGTGTCGCCACCGCATCGAAGGCCCGCAGTTCGTCGGTGTCGACGAGGTCTCTACGCTCTTGCATGGTCCGGTCCGTGTATTTCCCGCAGTCAGGGCCTCTGTTTAGCAGCGAAAGGCCGGCTGACCAGCGTTACCCGCGCCGATCCGCAACTTATCGCAGGTCTGTCAGAATCGGGCGCCATTTATCGGCACACGCAATTGTTGTCGCGGGTCGTTCCAAACGCAGCCTTCGCCCGCTAAACTCTTGGTGCGGCGTCCCCCGGGTGCTGCCCGTGCAGCGGGCAACCGATGCCGGGCAACCGATACCGGGCCACGGTCGCCGGCCTGTCTGTCCCGCACCCGCGGGGGGGGCGGACGTTCAGCGCAACGCGGTCATCCTCGCCCCATCATTATTCCCGGCCCGTCATTCCCGCCCGATTATTCCGGTCCACTTATTCCCGTCCGGGAGGGTTGCCTGCGGTTGCACCCGCTCAGTATGATGATCTCATAGAAAATGCATACGCGGGGTTTGTCGTGAAGGGTCTTTTCGCTGCGATCGGGTTGTGCGCGGCCGGTCTGGCTTTCGGTGCCGCGCCCGCGGCGGCGCATTTTCAGGAGATCATTCCCTCCGCCGACGTGCTGCCGGAGGGCGGCCCCGTCACGCTCGACATGATTTTCACGCATCCCTTCGAGGGCGGCCCGGTGATGGAGATGAAGCGGCCGGTCGCGGTCGGCATGCTGGCCGGCGGCCAGCGGACCGACCTCACCGGCACGATCGTCCCCAAGCCGGCCGGCGATGCCGGCGGCTGGACGCTGACGCGCGACCTGTCCGAGCCGGGCGCGGCGATCTTTTATGTCGAGCCGCAGCCCTATTTCGAGCCGGCCGAGAACAAGCTGATCGTCCACTATGCCAAGGTGGTGGTCGACAGCTATGGCTCCGGCGAGGGATGGGACGAACTGGTCGGCCTGCCGGTGGAAATCCGGCCCCTGACCCGGCCGACCGGCCTGTGGACCGGCAACCTCTTTTCGGGAGTGGTGCTGAAGCAGGGCAGGCCGGTGCCGTTTGCCGAGGTTGAGGTGGAGTTCATCAACAACGGCGCGGTTTCGGCGCCCAACGATGCCTTCATCACGCAGGTCGTGCGGGCCGATGCCAGCGGCACCTTCTCCTATGCCATGCCGCGCGCCGGCTGGTGGGGCTTCGCGGCGCTCGTGGAGGGCGACGAGCCGGGCCGGTCGCCGGAGGGCAAGGCCGTGCCGGTCGAAGAGGGCGGACTGATCTGGGTGCAGGCGACCGACATGCCGGTCAAACCGTAAGAGGCGCTTCGTGGCCCATATTCCCGACGGCGTGCTTTCCGCGCCGGTTCTCATTGCGGGCGGCGTCGTTGCGCTGGCGGGCGTCGGGCTGGGCCTGCGCCGGCTTGATGACCGCCTCATTCCGCGCGCCGGCATCCTCGCGGCCGCGCTGTTCGTCGGCTCGCTGATCTCGGTGCCGGTCGGGCCGTCCAGCGTGCATGTGCTGCTCAGCGGGCTCATGGGCATCATGCTCGGCGTCGCCGCCTTTCCGGCGGTGCTGGTCATGCTGCTGCTTCAGGCCCTGCTGTTCGGCTTCGGCGGCCTCACCACACTCGGCGTCAACACGGTCAACATCGCGCTGCCGGGCGTCGTGTGTGCCCTGCTGCTCGGCCCGGCCATCCGCGGCACCCGCCATGCGGCCACGCGGGCCGTGCTGGCCGGTCTTGCCGGGGCGCTGTCGGTGGCCGGCACCGGCGGCCTCGTCGCCCTGTCGCTGTTCCTGTCCTCTTCCGAATACACGCCCGTGGCGAGCATTCTGATCGCCACCTATGTGCCGCTCATGATCGGCGAGGCCTTCATCACCGCGGCCATCGTGGCCTTCCTCGCTCGTGTGCAGCCCGATGCGCTGCGGCCGGTGGCATCGTGAAACGGTTCGCTGTCGCCCTCGTCATCGTGCTCGCCGCCGTGTCGCCGGCCGCGGCGCACAAGCTCAAAGTCTTCGCCGCGGTGGAGGGGCAGGCCGTGCGCGGCTATGCCTTCTTCATCGGCGGCGGCCGGCCGGAGGGCAGCGCCTGGGTGGCGAAGGACGCGGCCGGGGCACGGATTGCCGACGGCACCACCGATGCACAGGGCCGGTTCGCCTTCGATCTGCCAGCCGCCGTATCCGGCGACGTGACCGTCACCGTCGACACGCACGAGGCCCATATCGCATCGGTGCGGCTGGCGGCCGCCCGCCTCAGAGGCGCGGCCGCGGCACCCGCCGCGCCCGGCACCCCGGCCTCAGCCGCCCCAGCTGCCGCTGCCCCCGCCGCCGCTGGCGCCGCGCGGGATGACGCGCAGCTTGCCGCCCTCGTTTCCGCCGCGGTGCAGAGAGAGGTCGAACCGCTGCTGGAGCGCATCGAGGTCATGGATGCGCGCCTGCGCTTTACCGACATCCTCTCCGGCCTCTTCCTCATCATCGGTCTGGCCGGGATCGGATTGTGGGCCCGCGGGAGGCGGCGCTGATGCCCCCCGCCGACCCAAGGCTGCGTCTCGTGGCGGCGGTTCTTGCCGTCGTGGCGGTTTCGCAGCTGCGGACGCTGCCTGTGGCTGCGGCGGTGCTGCCTCTGGCCGTTCTGCTCGTGGTCTTCAGCCGGCCGGACCGCCGGCTGTGGCGGCGCATGCTGCATGTGGAGGGCTTTATGGTGCTGCTCTTCCTCACGCTGCCCTTCACGGTGGCGGGGCCGGCCGTCGCCACCTTCGGTCCGCTGGCGGTCAGCAGCACCGGGCTGGCGCGGGCCGCGCTGATCGCGCTCAAGGTTTCGGCCTGCGTGCTGCTTCTGGCGGCCCTGCTCGGCGGGCTCGATCCGGCCCGGCTCGGCGCAACGCTCCACGCCCTGTACGTTCCGGAACGGTTCAGCCGCCTGTTCGTGATGACGGCCCGCTATGTCTCGCTCATCCGCGACGAGGTCCGCCGGCTCACCGATTCCATGCGTGCGCGCGGATTTCGCCCCCGCTCGACGCGCCACACATGGCGCAGCTACGGCAATCTCGTCGGGATGATCCTCGTCCGCGCGCTCGACCGCGCAGAGCGTGTCGAGGAGGCCATGCTCTGCCGCGGCTATGCGGGCCGCTTTCCCTACGCCGCCCTTTCCGCCCCGCAACATCGCGACTGGATCGCCTTTGCCGTTATCTCCGGCACGGGCCTCCTCGCTCTGGTGGTCGACCGGCTATGACAGCCCTGATTGAGCTTCGCGATCTCACCCTGACCCGCGCGGGAGCGACGGTGCTGACCGGGGTCGACCTCACGCTGCAGCCGGGCGAGCGGCTGGCGCTGATCGGTCCCAACGGCGCCGGCAAGACGACGCTGCTGCGCAGCATCGTCGGTCTGGAGCGCGCCGGCGGCGGCAGCATCCGTCTGTTCGGCGCGCTGTGCACGACGGAACGGCAGTTCCGCAAGGCCCGGCCGCGGATCGGGTTTCTCTTTCAGGACAGCGACGACCAGTTGTTCTGCCCGACGGTGATCGAGGATGTGTCCTTCGGCCCGCTCAATATCGGCTGCACGCCGGCCGAGGCCGCCGCCCGCAGCCTGACGGCACTGGAGCGCCTGGGCATCGGCCATCTCGCGCCGCGCATCAGCCATCGCCTCTCCGGCGGCGAGAAGCGCCTCGTGTGCCTCGCCGGTCTGCTGGCCATGGAGCCGGATGTGCTGATGCTCGACGAGCCGACCAACGGCGTCGATGCGGAAAACGGCGTCCGGCTCCGGCAGGCGCTGGAGACGTTCGGCGGCGCCATGCTGCTGGTGTCCCATGACGCCGGGTTCGTCGCCGATCTCGCGACCCGCGCCGTGGTGGTGCAGCAGGGGCGGGTGCTGGCGGCCGAGGTCCACGAACATGCCCACGTTCACCGCCACCGCCACGTTCATCCGAAGCCGGACTGAGGCTGCGGCGTGCAAGGGGGGCGGATGCTCCCTCCGGGGCAGCATCAAGATCCGCCGGCGTGAACACCCGTTGGCCGCACCATTTATGGGCTGCCACAATCAGTCCGGCGATCATTTATTTCTGATCACGATATTTTGCGATCCACTCGCATGGCGCTGGTGCGTGCAAGAGGATTGCTGTTACAAACAAGCGCGATCCTGCAGATCGAAACGGCATGCCGCCCGGCATGACCGGAGGGGTCACATGCGACGAGGAAGTCTTCCATGCATTTCACGCCCAGGGAAATCGACAAGCTGCTGATATACATGCTTGCCCAGATCGCGCAGAAGCGGAAGGATGAGGGGCTGAAGCTCAACCACCCCGAGACGGTTTCGCTCATCTCTGTCGCAGCGCTCGAAGGCGCGCGCGCGGGCAAGACCGTTGAAGAGGTCATGGAACTCGCCAGCAAGACGATCACGCGCGACGACGTCATGGAGGGGGTTCCCGAGATGATCCCTTATGTCCAGGTCGAGGCCGTGTTCCAGGACGGCAGCCGCCTTGTCACCGTTCACAATCCGATCAAGTAGACCGACGGGGATCATGATGAGCTCAGATCAGTTGAAGGCTCCGGTTGGCGGCCTCGTGCTTGCCGACGGCGATATCGAGATCAACGCCGGTTATCCCACCACGACGCTGAAGGTGCGCAACACCGGCGACCGTCCGATTCAGGTCGGATCGCATTTCCACTTTTTCGAGGTGAATGCCTCCCTCGAATTCGATCGCGAGCAGGCGTTCGGAAAGCGGCTCAACATTCCCGCCACCACGGCGCTGCGCTTCGAGCCGGGCGACGAGAAGGAAGTCGTCCTCGTCCCCTATCAGGGCAAGCAGCGCGTGCTGGGCTTCAACAGCCTCGTCGACGGCTGGGTCGGGGATGAGAACTACAGCGATTATCGCCCGCGCCTGACGGATGCGCTCGAGCGCGTCAATCGTTACGGGTTCAAGAACAAAGCCTAGTACGCCACCTCGACAATTTGGGAACGGAGCTCTGAGATGGCAAAGATCTCGAGGCAGCAATATTCAGACCTGTTCGGCCCCACCACGGGCGACAAGATTCGCCTTGGTGACACCGACCTCTATATCGAGATCGAGAAAGATCTGCGGATCTACGGCGAAGAGGCGGTCTACGGCGGCGGCAAGACGCTGCGCGACGGCATGGGCTATGACAACGAGCTGACCAGCGCCGCGGGCGCGCCGGACCTCGTCATTACCAATGTCACCATTGTCGACGCCATTCAGGGCGTGATCAAGGCCGACGTTGGTATCAAGAACGGCGTGGTCTGCGGCATCGGCAAGGCCGGCAACCCCTCCATCATGTCGGGCGTCACGCCCACGCTCGCGCTCGGACCGGGCACGGATGCGATCTCCGGCGAGCACCTCATCCTGACGGCCGGCGGCATCGACGCCCATGTGCACTTCATCTCGCCGCAGCAGGCGGAGGCCGCGCTTTCCAACGGCGTGACCACTCTGTTCGGCGGTGGCATCGGCCCCAGCGACGGCACCAACGGCACCACCATCACCCCCGGCACGTGGAACATCGAGATGATGCTCCGCGCGTTCGACAGCTGGCCGGTCAATGCCGGCGTGCTCGGCAAGGGCAACGGCTCGGCGCCGGTGCCGCTGATCGAGCAGGTGAATGCCGGCGCCATGGGTTTCAAGATCCATGAGGACTGGGGTTCGACCCCGGGCGCGATCCGCAATGCGCTGACCGTGGCCGACAATTATGACGTTCAGGTCTGCATTCACACCGACACCCTGAACGAGGCCGGCTTCGTGGAGAACACGATTGCCGCCTTTGAGGGGCGCACCATCCACACCTACCACACGGAAGGCGCCGGCGGCGGACACGCCCCGGACATCATCCGCGTGGCGGCACTTTCCAACGTCATCCCCAGCTCGACCAATCCGACCCTGCCTTACGGGATCAACTCGCAGGCCGAATTGTTCGACATGACGATGATCTGTCACAATCTGTCGCCGAAGATCCCGACGGACGTCGCGTTCGCGGAAAGCCGCGTCCGCGCCGAAACGATCGCCGCGGAGAACGTGCTGCACGACCTCGGCGCGATCTCGATCCTGTCGAGCGACAGTCAGGCCATGGGCCGTGTCGGCGAAAACTGGATGCGCACCATCCAGACCGCCGACCTGATGAAGCAGCGTGCAGGCGCCTATGCGGGCGATACCTCGGGTAACGACAACCAGCGCGTGCTGCGTTTCGTCGCCAAGGTCACGATCAACCCCGCCATCGCGCAGGGCGTGGGCCATGTGATCGGCTCGGTCGAAGTCGGCAAGATGGCCGATCTGGTGCTCTGGGAGCCGGCGTTCTTCGGTGCCAAGCCGAAGATGGTGATCAAGGGCGGCATGATCTCGTGGTCGCTGATGGGCGATCCGAACGCGTCGCTGCCGACGCCGCAGCCGGTGATCTACCGGCCGATGTTCGGGGCGATGGGTTCGGCGCTGGCGAAGACCCGCGTGACCTTCACCTCGCACGCCGCGTTCGAGAACGGCATCGTCGATCGCTACGAGCTGAAGTCGCAGGTCATGCCGGTCTATGGCACCCGCACGATCAGCAAGAGCTCGATGGTCCGCAATTCGGCCATGCCTGCGATCGAGGTCAATCCGGAGACCTTCGCCGTGACGGTCGACGGCAAGCACGCCACGATCGAGCCGGCCAAGCGCGTTCCGCTGAGCCAGCTCTACTTCTTCAGCTGACGCGGGCACAGACCGGCCGGAGGGGGCGCATACCCCCTCCGGCCTTCCGTCGCGTCGCGTTCGTCCGGTGCGGCTTTTGCCGCAGCGGCCGGCGTGGCACCGGCATGCGCCGCAAGGGGCCCGCCATCGGCGGAAGACGCGCGTCGTTCCGGTCGCCTTGTTTCCGGCCCGCATTGTTCCCGGTTCGGGGCGCGAGGCGGATTTTCCGCTGCGGCGCCCTTTTCCCGGTCGGTCTTGTTGCGGCGTCCATCCACGGTAACGGCTTCGCGATGACGGCGCCGGGGCCCGTCGCGCCTGTGCCGTCCGTGGCGCCGGGGCTTCTCAAATCCGGATTGTTTCGGAGGGACACATGATTCTCGTCGAGAGCATACTCGGCAATCTTCGCGATCCGCTCTGGCAGGAGCGGGCCGGCACGGGCGTGGTCGATCCGCTGGTGCTGGAGCAGTGGGAAGCGCCCAAGAACCGCCTGCGCAAGGCGAGCGAGGGCGGCGTGGAACTGGCCATCGCGCTGCCGCGCTCCGAGCACCTGCACGACGGCGACGTGCTTTATTACGATCCGGCCTCGTCGGTCATCGTTGCCGCCCGCATCGCGCTGAAGGAAGTGCTCGTCATCGAGATGGACGGCATCGAGCGCCTCGCGCCGGCCGAAATTCTGCGCACCTGCTTCGAACTCGGCCATGGCCTCGGCAACCAGCACTGGCCGGCGGTGATCAAGGGCACGACGGTCTATGTGCCGCTGTCGGTCGATCAGAAGGTGATGGCCTCGGTCATGCGGACCCATGCCTTCCAGCATGTGAAGACCCGTTTCGCGCCGGGCGAGGAAATTGCCGCGAAGCTCGATGCCCGGGAAACGCGGATGCTGTTCGCCGGCGCCGATGCCACGCCGCATCACCATCACGGCGATCACGGGGCCGCTCACAGCCATGAGCACGGTCACGA
>NZ_DAISHT010000012.1:8540-16423 GCF_036822375.1 Pseudoxanthobacter sp.
CCGGTGAAATGATGGATCAGGATTCGCCCCGGTCGCGCGGCGCATCGGCCGGCATGGTGCACCTTGCCCGGCTGCTGCAGTTTGCCGATTCGACGCTGCCGATCGGTTCGTTTGCCTTCTCGAACGGACTGGAATCGGCCCTTCAGACCGGCGTCGTGTCGAATTCGCACGATCTTCTGCAATATGTGCAGCTGGTGCTGCGCCAGAGCGCGCGCATGGACGGGGTGGCGCTTCTGCACGCCCATCGCGCGGCGCTCGCCGGCGACTATGACGCGGTGGCGAACGCCGACAGCGAACTGTTCTGCCGCCGGGTGGGCGAGGAGCAGCAGCTCATGCTCACCCGCGTCGGCCGGAAGTTTGCCGAACTGGTGCTGACGGTCAGCCCCGCTGCGATGCTGGAACGCTGGCTCGCGGACATCAGGGCCGCGCGGACGCCGGGATGTTATCCGGTCGGTCAGGCCGTCGCGCTGGCGCACATGGGCGTCGACGAAGTCGAGGCCTTCGTGATGCATCAGTACGGCATCGCCACGATGATCCTGAGCGCGGCCCTGCGGCTGATGCGCATCGATCATCTGGATACCCAGCGCATCCTGTTCGAGGCCCAGAAGCGGGTCGAGGACGACTACCGCGCCGTTCGCGATCTCACCCTGGACGAGATGTCCGCGTTCGCACCGGTCTTCGACGTTCTCGTCGCGCACCACACGACAACCCATGTCCGCCTGTTCATGAACTGAAGCGGTCATCGGCGAAGGAGACGGCCCATGAAGAAGATTACACGCATCGGCATCGGCGGCCCGGTCGGCTCGGGCAAGACGGCCGTCATCGAGACGATCACGCCGCGTCTGATCGATCTCGGAATCAAGCCGCTGATCATCACCAACGATGTTGTGACGACGGAAGACGCCAAGCAGGTGCGGCGCACGCTGAACGGCATTCTGGTCGAGGAGAAGATCGTCGGCGTCGAAACCGGTGCCTGCCCGCACACGGCCGTGCGCGAAGACCCTTCGATGAACATCGCCGCGGTCGAGGAGCTGGAGGAGAAATATCCCGACAGCGACGTGATTCTGATCGAATCCGGCGGCGATAACCTCACGCTCACCTTCAGCCCGGCCCTTGCCGACTTCTATATCTACGTGATCGACGTTGCTGCCGGCGACAAGATCCCGCGCAAGAACGGCGCCGGTGTCTGCCAGTCGGATATTCTGGTCATCAACAAGAAGGATCTCGCTCCCTATGTGGGCGCCAGCCTTGAGGTGATGGACCGCGATTCGAAGCTGATGCGCGGCAAGAAGCCGTTCCTCTTCACCAACTGCAAGACCGGCGAGGGTATCGACGATCTCATTCGTCTCATCCTCGACATGGCGCTGTTCGACGTGAAGGTGACCGAGCCGGCCCGGGCGGGCGCCTGACGCCATGGCGCTCCATGACCAGCTCGGCCGCCTCGACAAGGCGCGCGAAGTCAGCGGCTACAAGAGCGAGCCGGCGCAGATGCGCGCCGCGGCTCCGGGCAAGGTCGGCGAACTCCGCCTCGGCTTTTCGCTGCAGGGCGGCCGCTCGGTGCTGCACGATCTTTATCGCGTGGCGCCGCTGCTGGTGCAGCAGGCCCTCTATTTCGACGAGGCGATGCCGGAACTGCCGATCTGCCCGATCATTTCGGTCGGCGGCGGCATCCTGCAGGGCGATCGCTACAAGATCGACATCCGCGTCGGGCAGGGGGCCTGTGCGCAGGTCACCACGCAGAGTGCCAGCCGCGTCCACCAGATGGACGCCAACTATGCCTCGCAGCACCAGACGGTGACGCTGGAAAGCGGAGCCTATCTCGAATATCTGCCCGACTTCACCATTCTCTACCGCAACGCGCGCTTCATCAACCAGACGGACATCGTCGTCGCGGAAGACGCGACGCTGCTTTACGGCGAAATGATCCTCGCCGGGCGCAAGCATCACCATGTGGACGAGCGGTTCGGCTTCGACCTGCTCTCGATGGGCGTTGCGGTGCGGCGGCCGGATGGCCGGAAGCTGTTCGCCGAAAAGCTGCTGGTGGAGAAGGGCGACGCGGAGATCGACTCTCCGGCGGTGATGAAGGGCTTCGATGCCTTCGCCAACATCGTCTGCCTGACGCCGCCGGATGTCGCGGCCAGAATCAGGGCCCGCTGCGAGACGCACTTCCCCGACGATGCGCCGCGGGCCGTCTCCGGCGTCTGCCGGCTGCCGAACGACGCCGGGCTGATGCTGCGGGCCGCGGGCGTTGAGAGCTACGACGTGCGCCGCGAGGTGCGTCGCTTCTGGCAGATCGTCCGCGAGGAAGCGCGCGGACGCACCCTTCCGCAGGAATTCCTCTGGCGCTGACCGAAGGACCGAAGCCATGGCTGCTCAGAACAGCAATTTCGTGACCGCCTCCCTCAAGGGGGCGAGCCAGGTGTTCTTCATGGAGAACCCGCTGACGGGGATCCTGTTCTTCGTGGCGATGGCTTATGCCTCCTACGCCTCCGGCGTGTGGGCCACCACCATCGGCGCCGCCGTCGGCGTCGTGGTGGCGACGCTGACCGCCCGGCTGCTCGATTGCGACGAAAAATCCGTTGCCTCAGGGCTCTACGGCTTCAACGGCATTCTGGTGGGGGCCGCGCTGCCGACCTTCATCGCGGTGTCGCCGCAGCTCTGGGTCTATGTCGTGGTCGGCGCGGCGGCGAGTACGGTCGTCACGGCGGCCTTCGGCGCTACGCTCACCGGCCGCTGGGGCATTCCGGGGTCGACCGGTCCCTTCGTGCTGACGGGCTGGCTGATGGTCGCCGGCGCCTATTCGTTCGGCGGGCTGCATGTCACCGGCGACGCGCCGCGGCTCGCCACCGACTATGTTCAGGGCCTTGCGCCCGTCCCGGCGCCGCTGGAACTGGTGCAGATCTTCTTCCGCAATATCGGGCAGGTCTACCTGCTCGGCAACACCATCTCCGGCGTGCTGGTTCTTGCCGGCATCTTCATCGCCTCGATCCCGGCGGGCATCGCCACCGCGGCCGGCTCGATCATCGCCACGGTCGTCGCCATCGGCATGGGCGCCGATCCGGCGGCGGTGAGCCAGGGGCTTTATGGCTTCAGCCCCGTGCTGACTGCGCTGGCCGTCGGCGTCGTCTTCCTGCAGCCGTCGGTCAAGGTCGCGCTCTATGCGCTGCTGGCCACCGTCACGACCGTTTTCGTGCAGGGCGCGCTGGATGTGATCGTGGCGCCCGCCGGTGTTCCCTCGTTCACCGCGCCCTATGTTCTGACGATGTACCTGTTCGTCGCACCGAAGAAGCTGATGGCGCCGCACCCGCACAAGCCGGTTTCCGACCACATGATGGCCGGGGACGACGGCGCGGCGCCGGCATCGGCCGCAAAACCGGCCTGACGGGCCGTGCGGCGCGCGCGGGCCCGGCCGGGGCCCGGTCGGGCCTGCCGTTTCCGCCGCCGCTTGTCCGCGGGTGCCGGCCATCGATCGGGGAAAGCCGGGGCCATGCCGCCGCCGTTTCAGGGGCCTCGCCGCGCAATGCGGCGGGCATGACCGCTGTCTGCCAGAGAGGAGCAAGAGGAATGCAAGCAATCAACGCGGGTGATACGGCCTTCGTTCTCCTGTGTACCGCGCTGGTATGCATGATGACGCCGGCGCTGGCGCTGTTCTACGGCGGTCTTGTTCAGCAGCGGAACGTGCTGTCGATCATGATCCAGAACTTCGTCTGCATCGGCGTCGTCGGGCTGATCTGGGTGTTCGGCGGCTTCAGCCTTGCCTTCGGGCCGGATATCGGCGGCGTGATCGGCAACATCGTGCCCTATTTCGGCATGTACCACATCGGCGTGGAGCCGAACCCGGCCTATGCGCCGAACGTGCCGTTCATCATGGTGTTCGCCTACCAGATGATGTTCGCCATCATCACCCCGGCGCTGATGACCGGCGCCTTCGTGGGGCGCTTCCGTTTCGGCGCCTATCTGCTCTTTATCGCGCTGTGGACCATCGCCGTCTATCTGCCGGCGGCACACTGGATCTGGGGCGGCGGTTTCCTGTCGCGGCTCGGCGTGGTGGATTTCGCCGGCGGTATCGTCATCCATGCGTCGGCGGGCGTTTCGGCGCTGGTGACGGCGAAATTCCTCGGCAAGCGCAAGATGCCGGCCGGCGCGGCGGAATCGCAGCCCGCCAGCCTGCCGCTGGTCGCCCTCGGCGCCGGCCTGCTGTGGTTCGGCTGGTTCGGCTTCAACGCCGGCGGCGCCTACGCGGCCGATGCGCTGGCCGCCTATGCGTTCACCAACACCATGCTCGCCGGGTCTGTCGCCATGCTGGTGTGGATGTTCTGGGAGTGGCGGGAGAAGGGGCGGGCGTCGTTCTCGGGCGTGCTCGTCGGTGCGGTGACGGGTCTTGCGACCATCACGCCGGCGTCGGGCTATGTCGAGCCCATGGCGGCCCTGCTGATCGGCGCCATCGGCGCGACCTGCTGCTACTTCGCCAAATATGTGCAGGCGTGGCTGAAGGTGGACGACACCCTTGAGGTGTGGCGTGCGCACGGCGTCGGCGGCATGACCGGAGCGCTGCTCATCGGCGTTATGGCCAGCTCGCAGATCAACAAGGTCGCCGCGGGCTTCGGCCAGCTCGGCGTGCAGGCGCTGGCCGTGGTCATCGTCGCCGCCTACGCCGCGGTCGTGACCTTCGTCATCCTGAAAATCCTGGATGCTTTCGGCATCCTGCGGGTCTCTGCGGCCGTGCAGATGGCAGGCCTCGACAAGCCGATGTACGGCGAAGACGCCTATAATCTCTGGGAAATGGACCACACCGTTTCGAAATAGGCCGGCCGGCCCGGACAGGGGCGCCGGCCCTCTTTTCCGGTGCCCCGGTCCGGCTTTCCATCAGCGCGCACGGACCGCAGCCCGGTCCGTGCGCGCTGACTTTTCTGCGGCACGAGGCCTGAGGCGGTGGCCGGAGCCCGGCGACGGTCAGCTGCGGCGCGCGATGTGCGGCAGACAGGACTGCACGACATAGATGAACACGGCCGTCGACCAGCCGATCATCATAATGCCGCTGGAGGCCGTCAGCGGTGCCAGCAGGCGTGTGCCGATCTCGGGCCGGACCAGCCCCAGCCCCAGCGTGGTGTTCACGATGAAGGCCGAATAGAACGCGTCCGAGAAATCCGCCGTCAGCTTCAGGAAGAGATAAAGGCCCGCCCAGAGCCCGACTCCGACAAGATGGGCCATGAAAAATATCGCGTTCGTCAGGATGAGCGTCACGGCAATAAAAAGATAGGGCGATGTCGGGATCAGGTATTCAAGCGGATTGACAATCCGCACGATCAGAATCGTGGCGCCAAGATGGACCATAAGCGCAGCGATGATAACGAGGAAGCCCAGAGACAGTTCGTATGCCATCTTCATTCCCAGGCAGGAGCGGCCGGACGGTGCGCACAGGCAGTCTGTTTCCGGAGGTCCGGCGCACGCGGTTCTGAACCGGGTGGCCGCGAAGACGACGGATCGCCCGCCACGCTCCCTGCCACACTCCGGGCCGGCCTGCCGGTCCCTGCCATATGCCGGTTGCAAATTTGTTCGGTGAGGGTGGGTGCGGGGTGTTCCGCTGCGGCCGGTGGCTGTGCCCCGCCTGCGATCGGGCAGGCGGGGCCGGCGGCCGGCCCGGTCAGGCCGCGGCCAGCATGGCCGTCGCGTCCTGCACGCCCGGCATCAGGCGGGCCATGGGCATCGTGCGGAAGCCGGCCTGCGCCAGTTCGTCCACGGAAAGGCAGACGTAGTTCATGCCGCGGCTGTCGCGGATGAAGAACAGTTTCCGGCTCAGATCCGAGATGCTCGTCCACGATGTGAACTCGGTCGGAATGCTCGCCAGTTTCACCCCTTCGACGCTGAGGTGTCCGCTGCCCTTGCCGGGATAGTCGACGGTGATGCCGCGCGGCCGGTCGAAATTGTTCATGATGTGGGCGACCATCTGCACGGCGCGGTCGGGGTCGGCCTGCTTCTCGGCGAACTGCGCGTAGAAGCTGGCGCGGATGAAGCGGTCGACCGAGGTATCCGTGCCCGGCAGGCCCGCCTTGGCGATGCCGGAGCCGGGCTGCACGGCGGCATAGCTGCCGAAGGTCGCGGTGGAGTGATCGACGTTGGTCAGGAACGTGTAGTTGTTGAGATTGGTCAGGTGCCACGAGAACTGCGGGGCATTGGTCATAACGCCGACCGGGTTGTCGTAGAGCGTCAGAACGCCCTGATGGAACTCGATCACCAGACTTGCGCCGCCGGTATCGTGCACGGTGAAATGGAACGGCACTTCCAGCCCGCCCAGAATCGGGATCGGCGGCAGAACGATGGGCTGTGCCGCGATGGCCGCCTTCACATCGGCTGCGGCGGAAAACTGCGACAGCACCCACGCGCCGAGATCGGCTGCGGACAGAACGGCCTGCTGCGGCGCAGGCGGCGCGACCGGGCCGGCGGCCTGCGGGTAGGATTGCATGCTGAAGGTCAGACCCGCATCGTTGATGCCCTCGACGACCTTCAGGTCGGAGGGCGCGAACGACGTGCCGGGCGCAAAGGGCGTCGCCGGCATGGTGACGGCGACGAACGACTGCCGGCCGGTCCAGGTCAGCGCCGGGTGCCCGTCCGTCGCCGAGGTGAATTCAAGCGCCCGGGGGCAGAACGCGATCTGATAGGGAAGCTCCAGACTGAGTTCGAGGGTTCTGCCCAGATAGGCCCGGCTGGAGGTATCGCGATAAAGCAGAGAGGTACACATACGGTGCTTCCTGATCCGGGTGTGGCCGCCCTCCGCACCGTGCCGGCTCCGGCCGGTTCCGCACAGGTGGGGGCGCCCATGCATTTGCACGGCACCGGCCGGCCGTGCGGCTCGCGCTGACAGGCGCCGCCGCATCGGCTTCAGGGCCGGGAGGCAGAGATTAGCATGGCCGGCATTTTCTCCGCCCGCCCTTTTCCGCCTGCGGGCCGATCACGAAGTGCGTGAAGCCTGCCCCCGCCACAGGCAAAGTCTGACGGGGAGATGCAACAGGGAGCCTTGCGGCGAACACAATTCGCGGCTATTGTGCACCCATCGATCTTGCTGTTGAACGTTCTTCCGCGCTATCCGCGTCCACGACGATTCTTCTTCCCCAAAATCGATGCATAAAGAACCGCGGCAGTTCAGCGATTGCTGCGAGCGTTATAACTGTGACCGATTGAAAGGAAATCGTCATGAGCACGGGTACCGTTAAGTGGTTCAATGCCACCAAGGGTTATGGTTTCATTCAGCCTGACGACGGCAGCAAGGACGTGTTCGTCCACATCTCCGCCGTCGAGCGTTCGGGCCTCTACTCGCTCACCGAAGGCCAGAAGGTGAATTTCGAGCTCGCCACCGACCGCCGCACCGGCAAGGTCTCGGCTGAGAACCTTCAGGCCGCGTAACGGCCAAAACGTCTCCCGTGTTTGACCACGGATGAACTGGCAAAACGTCTGAGACGTTGTTTGAAAGGTCGGGCCCCGCCCGGCCTTTTTTATTGGGCCGGTCTCAGCCGGCGGGCCGGGGCTGCCGCGACCGGCTGTCGCATGCCCTTGCCGCAAGCCTGCGGACCCAGCCCCTGCCGGGCGCCCCTCGCGACGCTCCGGCCCGCGCGGCGATCAGAAGCCGGGGTCGGCGCCTGAGGAGAGAGAGCCGCCGCCGGGGCTGCGGGTGCCGGGAAAGCCGGTGCCCGAAACGTCCGGGCGAGCCGGTTCTGCGGAAGCGGGGCGAGGGCGAAGACGCCGTTTCCGGCGCGGCCGGCGCCGCCACAGGCGCTTGTCAGCCTGGGGCCGGTCAGAGTTTCAGGGGCCTGTTCAGGGTTCTGCGGGTCTTCAGGATTCTGCCGGTCTGGGTGCGGTTTCGATCGCGGTGATCATGATCCTCACCC
>NZ_DAISHT010000012.1:16523-34496 GCF_036822375.1 Pseudoxanthobacter sp.
TGGCGGCGAGAGGAAATTGAGCCGCGGCGGCTGGCGCCGGGCAGACAGCGCCGGGGCCGGTTATGGCGCCGTGCCGGCGCTCCGGCGGCTGCGTTTGACGCGGTACATCGCCTCGTCCGCCAGCCTGATGGCATCGCCGGGCGCCACGGTTTCCGGCCGCACCGATATGATACCGATGCTCGGCCCCGGATAGGCGATCGGCCGCGACGGCAGGTCGAAGGTGCCGCAAAGGGCGGCCTCCAGACGCGCGCGAAGGCTCTCGGCGGCAGCATGGCAGCCGTCTTCCGAGACCGGCCCGCGGGCGATCACCACGAACTCATCGCCGCCGACGCGTGCCGCCAGATCGTGGGCGCGGCAGACCGACCGCAGCCGCCGGCTGAAGTCCGTCAGGAACTCGTCGCCGACGTCGTGCCCGTAGGCGTCATTGATGGCTTTGAAATTATCGAGATCGATGAACGCCACGAGCATGAGCTGGAAGTCGGCGGCAGCCATATCCCAGACCGGCGATATTTCGGCGATCAGCGAGCGCCGGTTGATCAGGCCCGTCAGCTCGTCGTGCTTTGAAATGCCCTCCAGAACGCCGTTGGCGGCGCGCAGCTTTTCCATCGCCGCCTCGCGTTCGAGGTAGAGCGCAATGATTTCGCCGAACAGCACCAGAAGCTGCTGACACTGCGCCGCCGCCGGCCGGCGTTGCGAACTGGCGCCGCACAGCGTTCCGAACAGCGATTTGTCGATGAACACCGGGGTGCTCATGTAGGTGCGGATGCCGAGTTCGCGGGCCGCGCCGCTGTCCGCCCAGCGCCCGTCGGCCTCGTCGGTAAAGGGGCAGCCTTCATCCAGAGCCCGCTTGCACAGCGTGTCGCCCCACGGCACCGACAGCCCTTCGGGAATGACGAGGCTGCTTGTGTTGCGGGCAAAGATGACCGTCTGAAATCCGACATCGGCATCGATCCGCGTCAGATAGGCCGAATCGAGGCCGGTCGCGATCTCGATGATTTCCAGAAACCGGCGGACCAGCCCTTCGAGATTGCGTTCGTTCTTCAGCGTTTCCGCAATGTCCGAGATCAGCGTCTGTGTCATTTCAGCGTCCGCCGCGCTCTGTAACCGAACGATCCCCTGAACGAGCCCCGCAGTCACGATGCCGGCGATCCCGAACGGAGCGAAGATGGGTCTCCCGAGCGTCTGCCTGCCGGCGAACCGGGCACGGAGAGCGGACGGCTGAGGCATCTATACGCGATTGTTGCCGGCACGGCGGGACGCGATAAGGTCGCACGATGGCGCAGAACCGGGCAGACATCGCCGGCTGCGACAGGCCGCGGGAACCGCCGGCGCCATCCCGGAATTCGATTCCACGGGCGATGTCGAGGTTCCGGCCGGCCGTTACCGGGGTGCGCCGACGCAGCGCTCGCTGCAGCCCTTCAACATCGGCGGCGACCATATGCCCAAGGCGGTCTGTCACGCCTGCGGCCATGTGAAGAAAGCCTGCGCGCGGGTGAACGCGGCCGCCGGCCGCCTGCCGGTGGCGGACGAGGCGATGGCGGGCGCTCTCGACGATCATTTTCCGCTCTGTGTCTGGCAGACCGGCTCGGCCACGCAATCCGAGCTGAACCTCAGCGAGGGGCCGTCGAACCGCGCGCTCCGGCTTGCGGCCGGCGTTCCGGGTTTGCAGCCTCCGCCCGCGCTGCGGCTTGGCCGGACGCCGGGGCGCGAAGGCCGGTGCTTGTGAGACAGGGCGCGGTGAGGCCGGGCGCGGCCGGCATCAGCCGGTCGGGCCGTCCGTGGCGCGGCGCTGTCTGCTGCGGGCGGCGATCACGGCGGCCATGAACAGGAAGCAGGCGAGGGCGATGAAATAGACGAGGCCGTGCGCGGTGGCCTGCATGGCGCCACCGGCCAGCAGCGGACCCAGCAGCGCGCCGGCCCCCCAGACCAGCCCCATGCCGGCATAGATGCCGACGATGTCGCTGCCGGAAAAGCGGCTGCCGACAATGGCCAGCATCATGGTGTAGATGCCGACGAACAGCCCGCCCCAGATGAACAGCAGAACGCCGCTCAGCAACGGCATCTGCAGCGCCCACGGCCAGACGAGGGCGCCGAGCCCGGAAAGGCCGGCCAGAATGGCGATGAGCGTTATCCGGTTCATCTTGTCGCCGAGCCAGCCGATGGGCAGTTGCAGCAGCACCGCGCCGATCATCATCCAGGTGATGAGCTGGGTCGCCTCGGCCTCGGCCCAGCCGAGCGAGATGGCATAGAGGCCGAGAAAGGTGAGGCCGGCGGTTTCCACCGCCGCATTCAGCGCGGTGGCTGCCATGGCCACCGGGGCAAGGCCCATGTAGCGCAGCGGATTGGTGTGGGCGGGCCGCTCGAACAGCGGCGTGCGGATGCCGGGGGCGGCGATGAACAGCACCGCCAGCAGCGCCAGCCCCGCCCCGATGCCGTAGGGCAGGAAGCCCTCGCTGCCGGCAAAGGACAGAATCAGCGGCCCCAGCGCGAACCCGATGGACAGCGACGCGGTGTAGGCTGCCATGGTGCGGGCCCGCGTGGCATCGGAACTGAGTGCGTTCAGCCATGTTTCCGACAGCACGAACAGCGTTTCGGAGGCCGCGCCAAGGACGACGCGCAGGGCGAACCACAGGCCGATGAACGGCAGCGCCGGAAACAGGCACAGCACCGCGGCCGCAACGACCAGAGCCCCGATCACGCTGGCGCGGATGCCGAGCGCCGCCGTCATGCGCGGCAGCAGGAAGGCCATGGCCAGAACGCCGACCGCATGCATGGCGGCGTTGGCGCCGATCACGCTCTCGCTCACCTGCCGGGCCGCCAGATCCAGCGCGATCAGCGTGGCGCTGAGGCTGTAGGTGAGGCCGAACACGAGGGCCATGGCGATGATGGCAAGGCGTGCCGCAAGGCCGCCGGAAGCGCTGGAAGGCAAGAGCGGGCCTCCTGTCGTCTTTGCAGGGAAACGGGCGGGCCGGCCGGGGCCGGCACGGTTCAGCCGGCCGGCCGCGAGGGCGGGATTACGCTGAGAATCTGGGAAAGCGCGCGGCTGTAGTCCAGCACCATGCCGGGCGTCCACGCCATCCAGGCCGCGCGCCGCCGCATCAGCCCGGCCACCCACAGTTCGGGCAGCAGCAGCAGCCGCAGGAAAACGCGCGGCGAATACATGCGTTCGGCGAAATGGCCTTCAATGGCGGCATCGAGGGCGCGGGCGACGGTGCTGGAACAACTGCGGTAGGTGAGATTGTAGGTGGTGTCGGTGCTGTAGAGCGCCCAGAAGGCGCGCAGCGCCTCATCGTTGACGGCGTGCAGATGCACCTGCCGCGTGGAGGGGCACCATTCCGCGCTTTCCTCCGCATAGGAGGGCTTGAACAGGCCCGGCACGTCGTTGTCGGCGGTGGCCCGCAGCACGCGGGTGAACTGCGAGGGCGAGCGCTCGATTTCCACCGCCGGATAGTGGCTGATGTAGAGATCCGGCAGCAACTGCATCGCCGCGTGCCCGGTGGAGACGACGCCGTTTTTGTCCTGCGCGACCACATAGCGCGAAATGCCGTGATTGAGCGGCGTCAGCGTGCCGGTCGGCGTCCACACATGCACCACCACCTCGCCGGTGCGCCGCCCGGCCGGGGTATCGACGGGATAGATCAGCTGCCGGCGGCCGTCCTGCGGCCGGCTCTTGGCCATGATGACAGCCAGCGGCACCCCCTGCGGCAGCCGGTGAATGCGCCGCGCCATGATGAGGGCGGTGATACCGATCACCATCATCAGCGTGCCGACATCGATGCCAACCGCGCCGCGCCACTGCGTGGGCCAGGGCACGAACGACCAGATGCCGATGCCGAATTCCAGACCGGCCAGCACCAGCGCCGTGCGCCAGCGCGCAAAGCGCACCACAATGGCGCTGGTCGCGCGCCAGATGGCATCGGCCACCAGAATGAGGCCGATCAGAATGCCGATCAGCGCGTCGCTGTGCCAGGGCGCCTCGATGATGAGAACGCCGATGACGATCAGGGTCACGGCCTGCCCGAACCGCAGCCACCGGTTGGTCGCGGTTCCGTGGATGCCGGCCGCCAGCGTGATGAAGGCGTGGACGAACAGCGGAATGGCGAAATAGGTCGGCCGGATGCGGAATTCGTCGTAAAGGGCGTTGACGGTGAAGAACAGGCCGATCGAAAACGCCAGCAGCCCGGCTGCCGCCACCACCCACCACTTGCGGCGGATGGTCGGGCCGCCGATCAGAAGAAGCAACAGTTCGCCCATCAGGCCCTCGCTGCGCATATCGCTGCCGCACTTCCGCGGTTGAACCCCCGCCGTCTTGTCGCTTCGGCAACCGTCAAAATCAACCCGCCGGAACCGGCCCGTCGTTCTGCGGGCCACGCCGGAAACGGGCGGGACGGGACCGCAGCGCCGCACGACGCCCCGCGCGCAGACCCCGGGATCTGCAGACTCCGAGACTTCTCGACCCTGAGACTTGCGGACCCTGAAAGCTGTGCTGACGATGCGCCGCAGGCTGCACCGCCAGTGCCCCGGAAAGACCGCTGTCCGCGCCCTGAGCAAGCCGGGGCAGGTAATCGTCGGGCAGGCAATCGTCGGGCAGGTAATCATCGTGGCCGGCAAAAAACACCCTTTTTGCCGGCGCCCGGAGACTGCGGGGAACGATAACACGAAGGCCATCGCGCTGACGACCGGCAACCGGCGGAAACGGCTGCCGGAGCACGTTATTTCCACTTGGTCCGAGGGGCGCCGGTCGTCGCGCGCGGCCCTTCGGGCGCTCTCGCCAGAACGGTGCCGGCCACCGTTTTCAGGTGACCGGCACCGCCGCCCCCCCGGCTCCCCCCGCCGGAGCGGGCCGTTGCCGGCCCGCGATCATCTGGCTGCCGGCCGGCGGTTGCCGGTCAGCCTGCCTTTGCGGCGGCGGGTTTCCTTCTCGCCGCCTGCTTCTGCGTCACGTCCGTCCGCGTCACTTGCTTTCGCTGTGGAAGCTCAGGGAGGTGACGCCCATGCCGTTGTAAGTGCCCTGCAGGCTGGTGTTGCCGCTGTTGTAGGAGAAGGAGCCGAGCGGGCCGCTGCCGGGCAGCTGGAAACGGGCGGCCGAAGAGCCGCGGCCGCCGCCGTTCACCGCCTGCAGGGCTTCGTCGTTCAGGGCAATCGCTTCGATCCGGGTGTTCATCTTCGTGGTCCTTTTGCTGCGGGCCAGCCGGCCCGGTGTGTTTTGGTGAGACCGGTTCTAGGCCCGCTCGCTGACACCAGCCTTACAGCGCCCGCACCCCCGGAAAAAAACGACGCGGGCGCCCCATAAAACGTGCGGACAGAGCCGCGGCGGGGTTGCCAACCGATTGACGGAGCGGACATTCTGCCGACGATGACCGGTGGGGATACCCGATGCCAGAGCCTCAATCGTCCGCCCGTGCGCCGGGCGATGCCAGAAGCGGCCTGTTCCGCAGGCAGTCGCTGCAGCAGCTCGGACGGATGGACGATTACACTGCTCCGCTGCGGGTGACCGGCCGTGCGGACTGGGTGGTCGCGCTTCTGTGTCTGGCCCTGTGCGTTGCTGTGGTGGCGTGGTCGTGCCTGGCGCGCTACCGGGTGACGGTGGAAGGACCGGGCGTGCTGGTGCGCGGCGGCGGCATTTTCATCGGCATCAACGCTCCGAAATCCGGCTGGATCGACGAACTGGTGAGCGTGGGCCAGAAGGTGGAGGCCGGGGAGGTCGTCGCCTCGCTCGCCACGCCGGAGGAAGATGCGCGGGTGAGCGATCTGGAGAACCGCGTCGCGCAGATGGAAATCCAGCGGCAGGCGATCGCCCAGCGCTATGCCCAGCGCCTGCAGGCCGAGGCGCAGGCGCAGCAGCGCCGCCGCGACGAGCTGGAAGAATCCGTTTCTCTGACCGAGCAGCGCGTGCGCGAGGCCGAAACCCAGCTCACCAACCGCGAATATCTGTTCTCCCGCGGCACGGCCACGGTGGACCGTGTGCAGGAGGCGCGCGAGCGGCTGTTCTCGGCCCGCGAGGCGCTGGCCCACCGCCGCGCCGACATCGCCGCCCTCGATTCGGCCGTGCTCGCCATCGAAGGCCAGCGCGATCAGGAGCTTGAGGCCAATCACCGCCAGATCGTCGACCTGCAGGGCCTGCTGACGCAGGCCCGCCTGTCGCGGGGCCTCGCCGACGAGATTCGCGCGCCGCAGGCCGGCAGCGCCGTGCTGGTGCCGGTGACGCTCAACACCCTCGTGGCCGCCGGCCAGCGGCTGGTGACGCTGGAAACCGGCCGCAACCGCCTTGAGGCGGTGTTCTTCGTGCCGGGCGACATGGGCAAGCGCATCGAGCCCGGCATGGATGTGCGCCTGTCGCCGACCACGGCGCCGCGGGAGGAATATGGCATGATGCTGGGTCACGTCGTGTCGGTTTCCCCGCAGCCGGAGGGCCAGAGCGAAATCGCCGCCCGGCTGGGCAATCCCGAGCTTGCCCGCGTGATGGCGCAGAACGGCACGCCGTTCGAGGTGCGGGCGGTGATCGATACCCCGCCCGGCGAGACCGACGGCTATCTGTGGACTTCCGACCGCGGCAGCGAGATCGCCCTCAGCAGCGGCCTGATGCTGAACGCCAACGTCACCGTGCGGCGGGCGCCGCCCATCTCGCTGGTCATTCCCGCCCTCCGGCGCTGGACCGGCCTGTGATGGCCGGGCAGGCGCAGGCCGGCGCGGCCGGGGCAGGGACAGGAGCGGAGGCTGCCGCCGGGGCGGGGAACGGCGGCGGCGAAGGGGCGCCGGCCGGGGCCTCGCGGCTGCCGGGGCCGGTCCGCCGCCGGCGCGTGCCGACCATGCTGCAGATGGAAACGGCCGAATGCGGGGCCGCCTCGCTCGGCATGATTCTGGCCCACTACGGCCTGTGGCTGCCGCTGGAGCGGCTGCGCGAGGCCTGCCATGTCTCGCGGGATGGTTCCTCCGCCGCGGCCATCCTGCGCGCCGCGCGCAGTTTCGGCCTCCGGGCGCAGGGCTGGCGGGTGGAGCCGGCCGCGCTCGGCCAGCACCGCCTGCCCGCCATCGCCTTCTGGGACATGAACCACTTCGTGGTCATCGAGGGGATCGGCCGCAACAGGGTCTTCATCAACGATCCGGCCTTCGGGCCGCGCAGCGTCAGTGCCGAAGAGTTCGATGCCTCGTTCACCGGCATCCTGCTCACCTTCGAGCCGGAGGCGGCCTTCCGGCCCGGCGGCATCCGGCCCGGTCTGGTCCGCGCGCTGTTTCCGCGCGGGCCGCAGACCCGGCAGGCGCTGGTGCTTCTGGCCATCATCGCGCTGTGCAGCGTGCTGCCGCCGCTGTTCGTGCCGGCGGCGGGCCGGATCTTTGCCGACAACATCATGGTGCAGCACGCCCGCGAGTGGCTGCGGCCGCTGCTGGTGGGCATGGTCGGGGCTGCGCTGCTCTCGGCGGTGCTGTCGTGGCTGAACGGCATCGTGCTGACGCGCCTGCAGCGCCAGCTCGGCACCACCTCGGCCATGCAGCTCATGGTGCACATGCTGCGCCTGCCCATGGGCTTCTTTGCCCAGCGCCATGTGGGCGATGTCGTGCAGCGCGTCGATGCCGCCCGGCGGCTGTCGCACACCGCCGTGGTGTCGGTTTCCTCGGCCCTGTTCAGCATGATGGGCGCGCTCATCAGCGCCGCGATCATGCTGCTTTACAATGTGCCGATGGCGCTGGCCTGCTTCGCCTTCGCGCTGGTGGATGTGGTCATCGTGTGGGCGATTGCCGGGGTGCGGGCCGATGGCGTGCGCCGCGTCACCCTGCAGCGGGCCCGGCTCGCCTCGGCTGCTCTGGGGGGCATCCAGTCCATCGAAACGGTCAAGGCCTCCGGCGGCGAGAACGAGCTGTTCGCCCGCGTTGCCGGGGCGCAGGCGGCGCTGCTCAACATGTCGCAGCAGCTGGAACGCACCACCGTGCTGC
This sequence comes from Pseudoxanthobacter sp., assembly GCF_036822375.1. NCBI lineage: Bacteria > Pseudomonadati > Pseudomonadota > Alphaproteobacteria > Hyphomicrobiales > Segnochrobactraceae > Pseudoxanthobacter > Pseudoxanthobacter sp. The sequence goes on from NZ_DAISHT010000012.1 coordinate 24,456, forward strand.
TCGGCCTGCTGCCGTCGGCCGTCAAGAGCCTGTCCTATGCGGCGCTGCTCGGCTGGGGTGCGGTCAATGTCATGAACGGCACCATGACGGTCGGCATCCTCATTGCCTTTCTGGCGGTGCTGCAGGCCTTTCACACGCCGATCGAAGCCGTCATGAACGCCATCGCCGGCTTTCAGGAGCTGCGCGGCGATCTGGAGCGGGTGGAGGACACGCGCCGCTATCCCGTGGTTGCCGCCCTTGCCGGCGATGCCGCGCTTTCCGCGACCTGGCCGGTGCACAAGGCGCGCCTGACCGGCTTCGTCCGCGTGCGCGACCTCGCCTTTGCCTATCCCGGGCAGCCGGAACTGCTGTCGGGCATCGACATCGACCTTACGCCGGGGCGGTGGGTGGCGGTGGTGGGGGCGTCCGGCAGCGGCAAATCCACGCTGCTGCGCCTCGTTGCCGGCCTGCTGGCCCCCACCACCGGTACCGTCACGTTCGACGGCGTCTCCGCAGACCGCATTCCGCGGCGGGTGGTGGCGGGCTCGCTTGCCTTCGTGGAACAGGATGTGGTGCTGTTTGACGGCACCATCCGCGACAACATCGCGCTCTGGGACAGCACGCTCGATTTCGGACGCATCGTGGCGGCGGCGGAGGATGCCGCCATCCACGGCGATATCCTGCAGCGCCGCGGCCAGTATGCCGGTCCGGTTTCGGAAGGCGGGCTCAATCTCTCCGGCGGCCAGCGCCAGCGACTGGAGCTGGCCCGTGCGCTGGCGGTCGACCCTGCCATTCTGGTGCTCGACGAGGCGACATCGGCCCTCGACCCGGTGACGGAGGCGGCGGTTCTTGCCAGCCTGCGCCGCCGCGGGCTGACGGTGCTGGCCACCTCCCACCGCCTCAGCACCATCCGCGATTGCGACGAGATCATCGTCATGGACAAGGGGCGCATCGTGCAGCGCGGCACCCACGACGACCTGCTGGCGACACCGGGCCCCTATGCGACCCTCGTGCAGGGTGAGTGACGCCATGGATGCTGCCAGCGCCCCTGCCGCCCCGGATGTGGCCAGCCCGATCCCCTGCCGCGCCGGCCTGATCTATCGCCTCGCCGCCGGCCGTGCCGCGCTCTGCGCGGGCGATGCCGTGCGCGCGGGCACGCTGCGCCCGCTGGCTGAGATGACGGCCGGCGACACCGTGTTCGTGCCGCCGGACAACGGCCGCCTGCAACTGGCCATCCTGCCGGGGGCGGGGGCGGAGGTGGCCGTTCTTTCCGCGCCGCTGCCGGCGGCCGGCTTTGCCGAAGGCGCCGATCGCTGGGTGCGACTGGCCGCGCGCATGCTGCGCGGGGCCGGCGCGGCGGCGGAGGTGGCAGGCCCTGAAGTGGCCGACGCGGAAGTGGCCGACGGGGAAGTGGCGGGCGCGGAGGCAGCAGGGGCAGAGGCGGCAGAGGCGGCGGCGGAGGCGACGGGACCGGCACGGCGTCTTTCGCCGGGCGAGGCCGGCCTTGCCGCCGGCGAGGGCGCTGTTCCCGCGCAGGCCGATGCCGTGCTGTGGTGCCGGGTGATTTCCGGTGCGGTCGCCGGCGTGTGGCGGACAGCGCCGCAGGGGCCCGGCGCGGCTGCCTTTCCGCTGCTGCGCGAAGCCCCGGCCGTGGCTGTTGCGGACAGCCGCCTCGGGCTCGCGGCCACCGGCAGCCTTGCCGCCGACGGCAGCCTTGCGGCGGTGCTGGCGGCCTTCGGCGCCACCGTTGCCGATTGCCTCACCGTGTGGCTCGACGCGCAGGAGCGCGCCCTGTCGCATCGCCTTGCCGCGGCGGCGGATGCCGATGCCGCGGTGCTGGCCGGCGCGCTGCAGCAGCTTGGCGGGCAGGCTGTCGCATCCGTTTCTCCGCACGGCTATGCGGAGGCGCCGGTGGTCGCCATGCTGCGCCTGGCGGCAGAGGCCGCGGGCGCCGTGCTGCCGGCCGATCTGGCGCCGCCGATCGGGGCCGACAGCGTCGACGAATTCATCAAGGTGCTGGCGGAAGGCGCCGGCCTGCGGGCGCGGCGGGTGCGGCTGCGTCCGCGCTGGTGGCACGCCTCCGGCGAGGCGATGCTCGCCTTCCTGCCGGACGGCACGCCGGTGGCCCTTATTCCCGAGGGCCGGCGCTGGCTCCTGCACCGGCCGGATGGCCGCGTGCAGACTGTGTCGCGCGACGGCCCCGGCATCGCCGACGATATGGCCTATGTGCTCTATCGCGGCTTTGGCGAAACGGTCGCCCGGCCCGGCCGGGCGCTGTTCGCCTTCACCGCAGCCCGGGTGCGGCCGGAGCTGGCGCTGATCCTGCTGACCAGCCTGCTGGTCGGGCTGCTCGGCCTTGCCACGCCCTTCCTGACCGGCTTTCTGGTGCAGACGGTCATTCCCGACGGCATCCGCAGCGAGGTGGTGCAACTGGTCGCCGCCGTTCTCGCGGTGTCCTGCGGGGTGACCGGCTTTGAGCTGGCGCGCGGGCTGACGGTGCTGCGCGCCGAAAGCCTGCTCGGGTCTTCCATCGAGGGGGCGCTGTGGAACCGGATGCTGCGGCTGCCGGTCGGCTTCTTCCGCCGCTTCGGCGCCGGCGATCTGGCATTGCGGGCCGATGCCGTCAACCAGATGCGCCGCACGCTGGGCTTCGCCACGCTGACGGCGCTGGTCAGCGCGCTGTTCTCGCTGGTCAATCTGGCGGTGCTGTTCAGCTATGGCCTGGCGCCGGCCTTGCTGGCGCTGGGTGTGTGTGCGGTGGAAATCGCGCTCATCGCCGCTCAGGCGCTGTTTAACGGCCGCCTGCAGCGCCGGGCGCTGGAAAATGCCGGGCGGATGCAGACCCTGACGGTGCAGATCTTCCAGGGGCTTTCCAAGCTCCGGGTCGCGGCGGCGGAAAGCCGGCTTCTGGCCCGCTGGGTGCGCCTGTTTGCCATTGACCAGAGCCTGCACTATCGCGCCAACGTGGCGGGCAATGCCGTGACGGCCTTCGGCGCGGGCTGGAACATCCTCGTCATGGCGGCGCTGATCGCCATCGTCGGGTTCGGCTTCAGCCCGATGACGCTCGGCGACTACGTCACCTATTCGGGGGTGTTCGGCCAGTTCGTGGCGGCCACTCTGTCGCTCGCGGGCATCATTCCGGCTCTTGCCACGGTGGGGCCGCTGTGGGGCCGCGCCCGGCCGATCCTGAGCGAGCCGGAGGAAAATGCCGGCCGCGGGCTTCATCCCGGTCGCCTCAGCGGCGCCATCGAGGTGGTCCGGGCCTCCTTCAGCTATCCCGGCGGCGAGCCGGCGCTGCACGATATCTCGCTGCGGGTGCCGGCCGGGGCCTTCGTGGCGGTGGTCGGGCCCTCCGGCTCGGGCAAATCCACGCTGCTGCGCATGCTGATCGGCTTCGAGACGCCGGCCGGCGGGCAGGTGCTGCTGGACGGGCGCAATCTGACCGATCTCGATGCCGGCGCGGTGCGCCGGCAACTGGGCGTGGTGCTGCAGCACAGCCGGCTGGAGGCCGGCAGCATCTATCAGAACATCGCCGGCGCCGCGCCGCTTTCCGCTGCGCAGGCGTGGGCGGCGGCCGAGTGCGCCGGGCTGGCGGCCGATCTTTCCGCCATGCCGATGGGCATCCACACCTATGTGGACGACAACGGCACCACGCTTTCCGGCGGCCAGCGCCAGCGCCTGCTGCTGGCCCGCGCCATTGCCCGCCGGCCGCGCATTCTGCTGCTCGACGAGGCGACGAGCGCACTCGACAACGTGGTGCAGGCCCGCGTGATGGCGGCGCTGGCCGACATGAACGCCACCCGCATCGTGGTGGCCCACCGCCTCAGCACCGTGCGCCATGCCGACCTCATCGTGGTGATGGATGCCGGCCGCATCGTGGAAACCGGCACCTACGACAGCCTTGCCGCCGCCGGCGGCCTGTTTTCCGACCTGATCCGCCGGCAGATGGCCTGACCGCCCTGCCGTCTCCACCGGGGACCGAAGCCCATGCGCATTCTGCTCGTCGAAGACAATGAGGAACTCGCCGGCCTGACGGCGAGCCAGCTCGGAGCCGCCGGCTTCTCCGTCGATCTGGTTGCCGGCGTCGGGGATGCGATTTCGGTGCTCGATACCCGCAGCTATTCCGTCGTCATCCTCGATCTCGGCCTGCCCGACGGCGACGGGCTGAAGGTGCTGCGCCATGTGCGGACCCGGCGGCAGGGTGTGCCGGTGCTCATTCTCAGCGCCCGCGGGGCCATGGAAGAGCGGGTGAAGGGGCTGGAGCTGGGCGCGGACGACTACCTCGTCAAGCCGTTCGCCTTCGAGGAGCTGAAGGCGCGCATCGCCGCCCTGCTGCGCCGGCCCGGTGCGCTTCTGGGCATGCAGCTGACGCTCGCCAACCTCGTCTTCGATACCGAGGCCCGATCGGCCAGCGTGGACGGCGCGGCGCTGCGGCTTTCCGCGCGCGAGATGCAGCTTCTGGAACTGTTGCTGCGGCGGCAGGACAAGGTGGTGCCCAAGGCCAGCGTGGAGAACGAACTGTTCGGCCTCGACGACGAGTTTGAGTCCAACGCGGTGGAAGTCTATGTCCACCGCCTGCGCAAGCGCCTGCTGGACGGCCGGGCGGCGGTGACTATCCACACGGTCCGCGGCGTCGGCTACATGCTGGCGGCCGCATCATGAGGCAGCGTCTTTTCGGCAGCCTGCTGGGCCGGGTCTTCCTGCTGCACGCCGTGCTTCTGGCGCTCGCGGCCATCTTCGTGCCGTTCGTCATCGATCTGATGCTGCGCGACCGGATCGAGTATTTCGAAACCCGGGTGCTGCGCGACCATGCCGATGCGCTGGGCGAAAGCCTCGCGCCCGGCGCGGACGGCGCGCCGCGGCTGACGCAGGATCTGCGCGCGCGGCCCGACTGGGCCGGCGACGAGTTCATCTATGCGGTCATTGATGGCGACGGCGCGGTGCTGCTCGCCTCCGCGCCGCAGGATGGCGTGGCGCTGAGCCGGGCCACGCGCGCCGACAGGCCGGCGACGTCGTCGATGCAGTACCGGACCGGCACCTTCGATGTGCTGACCCGCCCGGTCACCATCGGCGCGCGCGCCGTCTGGCTGGTGGTCGGCTGGAACATGACGGATCAGGACGTCATCTTCGACGACGTCGCGCAGGGCTTCCTGTGGCGCTCGCTGGCCCTGTCGGTGCCGCTGCTCGCCCTGCTGCTGGTGCTGGACGGGCTGGTCATCCGCCGCTTCTTCCGTCCGGTCATCGCGGTCGCGCGCGATGTGCAGGCCATCGATCCGGCCCATACCGATGCGCGGCTGTCGCTCGACCGCCTGCCGGCGGAGATCCGGCCGCTGGCGGAAGCCTTCAACGCGGCGCTGGAGCGGGTGGAGCACGGCTATCAGCTGCAGAAGGAGTTCACGGCCGACGCGGCCCACGAGCTGCGCACGCCGCTGGCCGTGCTGGAAGCCCGCCTGCAGACCCTGCCGCCCGGCGAGGCCCGCACCGCGCTGCTGGACGACGTGCGCCGCATGAGCCGCATCGTCAGCCAGCTTCTGGACATGGCGATACTGGATCAGGTGCGGCCGGAGACGGACGAGACCACCGATCTCATCGCCGTCAGCCGCTCGCTGCTGGCCGCGCTGGGGCCGGAGGCGATCCGCAAGGGGCAGGATCTGGGCCTTGAGGAGCCGGAGGGCGCGGAGAGCGTGCCCGTGCGGGTGCGGGTGCGCGAGGAAGACATCTGGCACCTGCTGCGCAACCTCATCGAAAACGCCATCCGCCACACGCCGCCGGGCACGCGCATCGATGTGGTGGTGGAAGCCGGCGGCACGCTGATCGTGCGCGACGACGGGCCGGGCATTCCGGCCGCGTTGCAGCCGCAGATCTTCAAGCGTTTCTGGCGCCGCCGGCGCAGCGGCGGGTCCGGTGCCGGGCTTGGCATGGCCATCGTGCAGCGCGTGGTCACCGCGGCCGGCGGCACCATCGAACTGCGCTCCGCGGAGGGGCAGGGCACCGCCTTCATCATCCACCTGCCGCCGGCGGCCTGAGCGCGGGCGGGATGCGGCATCCGGCCATCGGCGGCCGGCAAAGCCGTGTGTCATCTGCCGTCGCTGTCATGGCCGGCGGTGACGGGGCCGCCCGGTCCCGTCGCCCGCCCGCAAGACACCCGCCCAAGACGCCCGCCCGCGAGACGCCCGTGTGCGATACCCGGCGAGCGTCGCCCGGCGGGTGTTCTGCCCGCGCCGCCGTTCACGGCAGCCGGCAATGCGCTGCCGGGAGCCACGGTTTCCGGGCAGAAAAGGCCTCGCGGGCCGTGCTCCTGCTCGTCCCGCTCACGGTCGCGTTTCTCTCATCAGCGGGTCTGCGGGGCCCGCGGGTCTGCGGGGGTCGTGCTGAGGGGGCATTCGGGCCCCGTCCCCGCAACGGGCCCGGCAGCGGCAAGACCGGGTGGCGTCAGCGGTGGCCTCACGCCTGCAGCCAGCGCTCCAGCGCGCGTTCATCCGGCAGGCCGCCGGCGTGAACCACCTTGCCGTCGATGACGATGCCGGGGGTGGAGAGAATGCCGAAGCGCGCGATCGCCGCGTAATCGGTGACCTTTTCCACCTCGACCGGAATGCCCAGCCGCGCCGCTGCGGCCCGCACCATGGCTTCCGTGGCTGCGCAGCGCTTGCAGCCGGGGCCCAGTACCTGAACGGATTTCATCGTCCTCTCCCGTGTGGTTTCACCGGATTACGAGAACAGCAGGTTGAAGAGATAACCCACTGCCAGAATGCCGGTGCCGACGACGCCTGCGAACACCGCGATCAGGCGCAGCGTCAGCACCTTGCGCAGGATGATCATTTCGGGCAGCGACAGCGCGATCACCGACATCATGAACGCCAGCGTGGTGCCGAGCGCCGCCCCCTTGCCAAGCAGGGCGCTGACAATGGGGATCACACCGGCGGCATTGGTGTACATCGGAATGCCGATCAGCACGGCGGCGGGCACCGACCACCACGCCCCGGCGCCCATGATGCGCACCATCAGTTCCGCCGGCACATAGCCATGGATCAGGGCGCCGGCGGCGATGCCGGCGATGATCCATATCCACACGCGGCCGACGATATCGCGCACCGCCTCAAGGCCCAGCCGGATGCGGCCGCGCATGTCGGGGCGCTCGGGGGAAAAGCCGGGGCCCGGCCCGCTGCGGATGTTTCTCACCCAGTCCTGCAGCCAGCCTTCCAGATGCAGGCGGCCGATGACCCAGCCGGAGACGACGGCCACGGCCAGCCCGAAGGCGAGATAGACGAGGGCGACGCGCCAGCCGGCGAGGCCGATCAGCAGGCCGAGCGCAACCTCGTTGACCATGGGGGCCGCGACGAGGAACGAGAACGTGACGCCCAGCGGAACGCCGGCCGAGACGAAGCCGATGAACAGGGGAATCGCCGAGCAGGAGCAGAACGGGGTGATGACCCCGAGGCCCGCTGCCATCAGGTGTCCGGCAAAGGTGTGCCGGCCGGCCAGCATGGCCCGCGTCTTCTCCGGCGAAAAATAACTGCGCACAACGCCCATCGCGAAGACGACGAGCATCAGAAGCATCAGAACCTTCGGCGTGTCGTAGAAAAAGAAGGCAAGCGCGCCGGCAAGGTGTGTTCCGGGGGCGACCGGCAGCAGGCCGGTGAGCCACGCCGAGGCCGCGGGAAGCTGGCTGTAGACGACCCACCACAGCCCCAGCGCCAGCGCCGTGGCGCCAAGCCACAGACCATCGGGCCACAGACCATCGGGCGCGCGATCGTGCGGCACCGGCTGGGGAAGACGTTCGTTCGTACTCATGCGGAGGCCTCCGCCGGCAGGGCGCCCGGCTTCTCCCGGCCGGCAGCAGCGACGGCAGCCTCAATGAGGCGGGCGGCGTCGGGCGGCAGCGCGGGATTGCGGCGGTAGCGCACCCATTGCGCATCGCGCCGGTCGGCGACGAGCCCCGCTGCCTTCAGCACCGCCATATGCCGGGAAACGCGCGACTGGGAGGCGCCGAGACGCTGCATCAGCTCACACACACAGTGCTCGCTGCCATCCTGAAGAAGGCAGATGGCCTGCAGGCGGGTCGGCTCGGCCAGCGCCGAGAGAATGGCGACGATCCGGTTCATGGCGCTATAATATGCGCATGTGCGAATATGCGCAATGGCGCATAGGGCGCGGCCCGCGGCCACCGGCGTCCCGGCGCGGCATCAGACCTGATGGCGGATCGCGCCGTTCATCATCGTCATTTCCACCACGGCCTTGTGGATGTCGTGGGGGTCGATCTCCAGAATGTTGCGGTCGAGGACGATCAGGTCGGCGAACTTGCCGGCCTCCAGCGAGCCGACCGCCTTTTCCAGACCGATCTGCCAGGCGGCACCGAGGGTGTTGGCGCGGATCGCCTCCGCCACGCTCAGCCGCTCGGCGGCCGGTGCCAGAACGGGCGCGTCCGGCTTTCCGACGAGCTGGCGGGTGACGCCGACCTGAATGGAATCGAGCGGCCTGTAGGTGGAGAAATAGCCCGCTGCCGGCCAGTCGGTGCCGAAGGAGATACGCCCGCCCTCCTGCAGCACGGTCTTTGCCCGATACATGCGGCCGGCGCGCGGCTCGCCGTAGCGGGCCAGCATGTTCTGCAGGGTGTCGGGATCGGCGGAGGCCCAGTTGGCGGAAAACTGCGCTGTGACGCCGAGCTTGCCGAACCGCGGGTTGTCGCTGTCTTCCACATAGACGAGGTGGGCGATGGTGTGGCGCCGGTCGCGCGGCGGGTTGGCGGCCATGGCCCGCTCGATGGAATCCAGCGCCACCCGCGCCGTGCGCTCGCCGCAGGCATGCACATGAACGTCGAAGCCGGCGGCATCGGCGGCGCCGATCATCCGGTGCCACTGCTCTTCGGTGAAGGGCGAGCCGCCGGTGGAATCGGGCCGGTCGGCATAAGGCTCGACCAGCCAGGCGGTGTAGCCGGCCTGTGCGCCGTCGCCGATGATCTTGACGACGCGGGCCTGCACCAGCTCGCTGGAAACCGCACGGCGGATCGCGGTGATCTTCTCAACGATATCGTCGACCGGCGGCCCCTTGACCGCATAGGAGGCGATGACGCGGAACGGCAGCGCGGCGCGCTTTTCGGCCTCCGTATAGAGGGCGATCAGGGCTTCCTGATCGCTGCCGATGGGCGGCACCCCGGCATCGAAGATGGCGGTGATGCCCGCCGCCGTGGCTCTGGGCAGCCAGGCTTCCATCAGCCGGCCCATGGCGGCCACCGAGATCGGCTCGACCGCGTTGACCACGCCCAGCACGGCATTCGCCTCCAGCACATAGCCGGTCGGGTCGCCCTTCCGATCGCGGGCGAAATAGCTGAAGCGGGGGATCGGATCCGGCGTGTCGCGATTGACGCCGGCCATCTCCAGCGCCTTCGAGTTCGCCCACAGGCTGTGGCCGTCGATGGAGAAGAAGAAGGCCGGCCGGTCGGGCAGGATGCGGTCGAGATCGGCGCGGTCCGGTCCTTCCGGCGGAAACATGTCGACGCGCCAGCCGAAGCCGCGCACCGGGCCGGTGGGGTGCGCGCGGGCATATTGCGCAATGGCGGCCAGCGCGTCCTGCCGCGTCGGCAGTTGCAGATCGAGACCCGACGTGAGGAACGCGCCGAGGAAGGGGTGAATGTGCCCTTCGACGAAACCCGGCATCAGCAGCCGCCCGGCGAGGTCGATCACCCGCGTGTCCGGCCCGGCCAGCGCCATCGCGCCCGCCTCGTCGCCGACATGGACGATCATCTTGCCCCGCACCGCCACCGCCTGTGCCCATGGCGCGGCGTCGTGCACGGTATAGACGGGGCCGTTGCGGAAGATGAAATCAGCCGGGCCGCCGGCCGCAGCGGGCTCCGGCGCCGCGGCCGCGACCTCCGTTGCCCGGAAAACCGGGGCCGCTGCCGCTGCCGCGGCGATCGCCGCAGTTGCCCGCAGAACGTCCCGGCGGCTGGCCTCTCCGCGCCCCCTGCCGAAAACCTCGAAGCCGGAGGCCCATTCGCACGCGAAGCACATTCGGCACCTCCGGAGGTTCCGCTGACAGCTTCGCAGATCGTAGCACAAGACGGGC
>NZ_DAISHT010000012.1:34596-40318 GCF_036822375.1 Pseudoxanthobacter sp.
GCGCGCCGCGCCCGGTGCGGTTGCCGGCGCCTCAGGACGGGCTCTTGCCCGCGAGGTCGCCGGCGGCCAACGGCGCGAACTCGGCGACGATCTTCGCCCGGTGCTCGTCCAGTTCCGGCGGCGGCGCGAACGTTGCCGGCTCGGCCAGACCGACGACCTTGACCGGATTGCCCGCGACCCGGATCTCGCCGGCGACCGGATCCTGAACGGTGACGACCATGTTGCGGGCGTTCACCTGCGGATCGGCGATCATGCCGGCGATGTCGTTGATCGGTCCGCACGGCACGCCGGCGGCATTCAGCGCATCCAGCCAGTGGGCGACGGTGTTTTTCGACAGCGCCTTCTCCATCTCCTGCTCCAGCGCGTCGATGTTCTGGTGGCGCAGGTCGTTGGTGGCGAAGCGCGGATCGGCCGTCAGGCCCGGCTCGTCCAGAGCGCCGGCCATCAGCGCGAACAGGTGGTCGTTGCCGGCGGCGATGATGATGTAGCCATCGGAGGCCAGAAAGGCCTGAAACGGCGCGATCGAGGGATGCCGGGTGCCGTGGGGGCCGGGCACTTCGCCGGTCTTTGCGCAACTGGTGATGGCGTCTTCCATGATTGCGGCCTGACAATCGAGCATGGCGATATCGATCTTGCTGCCAAGCCCGGTCAGGGTGCGCCGGAACAGCGCGCCGTTGAGGCCGATGGCCAGATAGAGGCCGGCGGTGATGTCGCCGATGGAAATGCCGACCCGGGTCGGCTTGCCGCCGGGATAGCCCGTCATGGAAATGATGCCGCCCATGCCCTGCACCACCATGTCGTAGGCGGCGCGGCGCGAATAGGGGCCGCTGTCGCCGAACCCGGATGCGGCGCCGTAGATCAGGTGCGGATAGCGCGCGTGCAGAACGTCCCAGCCGTAGCCGAGCTTTTCCATCGTGCCGGGGCGGTAGTTCTCGACCACGATATCCGCCTTTTCGAGGATGCTCTCGAAAATGGCCCGGTCCGGCGCCTCGCGCAGATTGAGGGCGATGCTCTCCTTGTTGCAGTTGATGGCCGAGAAATAGAGCGACTTGCCGCCGGCGAACGGACCGAACGCGCGCGAGTCGTCGCCCGTGCCGGGAATTTCCACCTTGATGACGCGCGCCCCGAGGTTGGCGAGCGTCATGGTGGCAAACGGCCCGGCCAGCACGCGGGACAGGTCGACGATCGTCACCCCGGCCAGCAGCGGCAGCGGCGTGGCGGCGGAATTCTCTGCGCTCATGGTTTTCCCCCCCCCGAAATGGCGGTCCGGCCCCGATGGTTCCTATACCGGCCGCCCGGTTTGCGATGATACCGGCGCAGTGTGACGGGAGACGGCGGTTTCCGCGATGGCAAAATCGATGTCGCCGATGCCGCATCGCCGGCCGTCTTGCCGGCCCCGGCGGGCGCCCGGAGCGCCGGGTCGCGGCGCCGAAGCGGTGAACTGTCATACGCATGTCATTCAACTGTCATGCACTGTCGAGCAGAGGGATGTCTGCGGATCCGGGTTCCGGGTCACTGACGGAAGGATGCCCCTATGAAGCTCAGGCGGACTGCAACGACTTACGGCCGGTCCATGCTGAAACGGGCAGGGCAGCCGCGTCCGCGGCGGCCGGCGGGACGCCGGCGCCGGCTGGCCATCGGCCGCGGGCAGCCGGCCTGACCGGCGCACGACTGAAGGCACGACAGAGGCGGGGCTGGCGGCCATTGCGGCAGCAGCCCCGTTTTTCCGTCCGGCCCGATGATGCCACAATGGCGCCGGCACCGATGAGTCGGCCTGCAGCCCGCACGGGCGGCCGGCAACGGCCGGGCCGGAGCTGGCGGGCGGAGGCGCGGGCGGACATGCAGACGGACATGCAGACGGACGTGCAGGCTGACATGCAGGCGGGGCAGACGGCGGGCCCCGGCCCGGCCGGGATTCCGGCCCGGTTGCGGGCGCTGTTCGACCGCGCCGTCGGCGTTGCCGATCCGATGCGCTCGCTCGCCGCCTTCCTGCCCGCCCGGCCCGCCGGCCGGGTGGTGGTGGTGGGCGCCGGCAAGGCTTCGGCGCGCATGGCCGAGGCCGTCGAGGCGGCGTGGGGCCCGTGCGAAGGGCTGGTGATCACCCGTTATGGCTATGGCCGGCCGCTTCGCGGCATCGCTCTGGCGGAAGCGGCCCATCCGGTGCCCGATCGCGCCGGCGAGCAGGCGACGGCGCGCCTGCTGGCGCTGCTGGACGGTCTTGGCGAGGCGGATTTCGTGCTCGCTCTCATTTCCGGTGGGGCATCGGCCCTGCTGGTGGCGCCGGCCGCCGGGCTGACGCTGGCCGACAAGCAGGCCGTCAACGATGCCCTGCTGGCTTCCGGTGCGCCGATCTCGGCCATGAATGTCGTCCGTAAGCATCTGAGCCGGGTCAAGGGCGGCCAGCTGGCGGCTGCGGCATGGCCGGCGCGCATGCTGGCGCTCGTCATCTCCGATGTGCCGGGCGACGACCTCAGTCTCATCGGCTCCGGCCCGACGGTGGGCGACGAAACCGGCGCGGCCGATGCCCTCGCGCTGCTCTCGCGCTGGGGGATCAGCCCGCCGGAGGCGGTGATCCGGGCGCTGCGGGCCGGATCGGGCGTGATCCGGCCCGGCGACCGCCGCCTGTCGCGCACGCAGACCCGCCTTATTGCCGCCCCCATGCAGTCGCTCGCCGCCGCCGCGGCGCTGGCGCGCGAGCAGGGCTGGGAGGTGCGCATTCTGGGCGATGCGCTGGAAGGCGAAGCGCGCGACGTGGCGCGGGCCCATGCCGCCATGGCGCGGGCGCTTGCGGACACGCGCCGGCCGGGCGAGCCGCCGCTGCTGCTGCTTTCCGGCGGCGAACTGACGGTGACCCGCACCGGTGCCGGAATCGGCGGGCCGAACGCCGAATATGCGCTGGCTCTGGCGCTTGCGCTTGAGGGCGCGCCGGGCATCTTCGCTCTGGCCGGCGACACCGACGGCGTGGACGGCGCCGCCGAGGTGGCCGGTGCCATCGTGACGCCGGATACGCTGTCGCGGGCGGCGGCCTGCGGGGCGGATGCCGGCGCGGCGCTGGCGGCCAACGACGCCCACACCTTCTTCCGGCAAACCGGCGATCAGGTGGTGACCGGCCCGACGCTGACCAATGTCAACGATTTCCGCGCCTTGCTCGTGCTGGCGCCGGCGGCCGCCGCGTGAGGGGCGGGCACGTCAGGTCGCAAGTTCGTCGATGTGCAGCAGATCGCGGATGCCGACCGGCTCGTCGGGGTCGCACGGCTCGTAGATCATGTCGGCAATCACGCGCGCGCCGTAGTGGCGGAAGCAGATGTGCCAGCCGTGGCGCACGGCCCTGTCGATCTGCAGGCCGATATGCCGGTCGCTGATGCCGGAGGCGATGCACAGCGAACCGCCGGCAATGGCCTGCACCAGCGCGACGTCAAAACTGAACGGCCGGGTTTCGCCGACGAGGTCGTCGGCCAGACGGCGTTCGATGAGGGCGCCGCTTTCCGGCCACAGCGCGCTGAACCCGTGCGACACGCCCAGCATGCGCACGCCGTCCATGTCGCACAGCATGCGCACGGTGCGCTGCCGCATGATGAACTGGCGCTGAAGCTGGAATTCATCGCGCACGGTCTGTGCGAGCAGGTTGCGAAGCTGCTTCAGGTGGGCGGGCGAGGGCTGGTCCAGACCGTTTTCCCAGCGCGAGATGGCGGCCTGAGACACGCCAAGCTGGGCCGCGAGGGTCTCCTGCTTGATGCTGTTCAGGCGGCGCCAGGTCTTCATTCGGCTGGTCAGACGATCCGGCATCGAACGTCCTGTCCGTTCAGTTGCGGCCGTGTCGCCGGCCGGCATCGCCGGCGCGCCGCTGCGGCCCGGATCTTTTTTACAGCACCGGGCCCGGCGGGCGCAACGACCGGCCCGGCGCAGCAGCAGGACGCGCCGCATGGGGGCGGCCTGAAAAGGCAAAGCCGGCGCGTGTGCGCCGGCTCCGGAGACAGGCCCCAACCGGGAAACAGACCCCGACAGAGGCTGGCGTGGCTGCCCGCGGCACGGCCCTTACAGGACCGCCCGCGGCGCCGCGCCGGGATCAGGCGAGATAGCGGACCGCGGTGATCTCGTAGGAACGGGCACCGCCGGGGGCGACCACTTCCACGCTGTCGCCCACGCTCTTGCCGATCAGGGCGCGCGCGATGGGCGAGGAGATCGACACCCGACCCTTCTTCACGTCGGCTTCGACATCGCCGACGATCTGATAGCTCTTCTCTTCCTCGGTATCCTCGTCGATCAGCGTCACCGTGGCGCCGAACTTGACGGACGTGCCGGAGAGCTTGGAAACGTCGATGATCTCGGCGCGCGACAGCTTGTCTTCAAGCTCCGCGATGCGGCCCTCGTTCAGGCTCTGCTGTTCCTTGGCGGCGTGATATTCGGCATTTTCCGAAAGGTCGCCGTGGGCGCGCGCTTCTGCAATGGCGGCGATGATGCGCGGACGCTCCTCCTGCGCACGCTTCTTCAGCTCGACCTCGAGCGAGGCGTAGCCGGCAGCGGTCATTGGTATCTTTTCCATCACGACCTCGGTCTTTCTCGTCGCCACCCGCCAGAGTCCCGCCGTTGCGGCGGTGGGGCACCCTTGCCCCTTCGCCGGCGCGGCAGCCACGGCGTAAACGACAACAAGAAGCCCGACAGCCACAGCCCGCCCGAAGGCGGCTCTGCAGCAGCCGGGATTCGTTTCAGCAGTCCGCTCAGAAATAAGACTGCAGCGGACGAACCTCAAGCTCGCCGGTGCTCATCGCGACGATGCCCTGAACGGCAGCGATGGCGCCGGCAACGGTCGTGTAATAGGGCACCCTGTGCTGCAGGGCGGCCCGGCGCATCGACCGGCTGTCGGCAAGGGCCTGCGCGCCCTCGGTGGTGTTGAAGACCAGCTGCACCTTGCCGTTGGCGATAGCATCGACGATGTGCGGGCGGCCTTCAAGCACCTTGTTGATCTTGGTGGAGGGCACGCCGTTTTCGGCAAGGAAACGCTGGGTGCCCGACGTGGCGATGATGGTGAAGCCGAGCTTCGCCAGCATGCGCACCGATTCCAGCACCTTCTGCTTGTCGGCCTCGCGCATGGAGACAAACGCCGTGCCGGCGGTCGGCACCGGCGTGCCGGAGCCGAGCTGCGACTTGGCGAAGGCCATCGGGAACGCCTTGTCGAGACCCATCACCTCGCCGGTGGAGCGCATCTCCGGGCCGAGCACGGTATCGACGCCGGGGAAGCGGGCGAACGGGAACACCGCTTCCTTCACCGCCACATGGTCGAGCTTTTCCGGCTTCAGGCCGAACGAGGCGAGGCTCTCGCCGGCCATGATGCGCGCGGCGATCTTGGCGATCGGCTTGCCGATGGTCTTGGCGACGAACGGCACGGTGCGCGAGGCGCGCGGGTTGACCTCGATGACGTAGATTTCGCCGTCCTTGATGGCGTACTGCACGTTCATCAGGCCGCGCACGTCGAGCCCCAGCGCCAGCGCGCGGGTTTCCTTTTCCAGCCGGGCGATGGTGTCGGCGGAAAGCGAGCGCGGCGGCAGCGAGCAGGCCGAATCGCCGGAGTGAATGCCGGCTTCCTCGATGTGCTCCATGATGCCGCAGACGAACACGTCGGTGCCGTCGGCCAGCGCATCGACGTCGATCTCGGTGGCGTCGGTCAGGTAGCGGTCGAACAGCAGCGGGCTCTTGCCGAGCACGGTGTTGATCTGGCCGGTCT
>NZ_DAISHT010000013.1:0-10547 GCF_036822375.1 Pseudoxanthobacter sp.
TCGTGCTCGTTTTCACCGTCACGCGGATCATCATGATCCCGCAGGGCGAATTCATCTCCTTCGCCGCGCTGACGCTGGCCCAGATCCAGCAGGGGCAGACACCGGCCATCATCGGCCTGCTGGTGGGGCTGGGTCTGCTCGCCGGCGTGATGGAAACCGTGGCGGCCGTCCGGGCCCGCGCCTGGCGCCGCCTGCCGCTGATTGCGCTTTGGACTGTCGGCGTGCCGGTGGCCATTTCCGCCGGCGCGGCGGCCGTGGCGCCGCTGGGCCTCGGCCTCGGCGTTGACGTGCTGGTCACGCTGCTGCTCGTGGCGCCGCTCGGGCCTTATCTCTACCGCGTCGCCTTCCAGCCCATCGCGGATGCCTCGGTTCTCGTGCTGCTCATCACCGCCATGGCCATCCATGTGGCGCTGATCGGTCTCGGGCTCGTCATGTTCGGGGCGGAAGGGGCGCGCGTGGCGCCGTTCTCCGACGCCATGGTGGAATTCGGCACGCTGTTCGTTTCCGGTCAGTCGATTGCGGTCATCGGCGCCAGCATCCTGTTCATGGCGGGCTTCTATCTGGTGTTCGAGCGCACCATGACCGGCCGGGCGCTGCGCGCCACTGCGGTCAACCGTCTGGGGGCACGCCTCGTCGGCATCTCCACGGTGCGCTCCGGCCAGATCGTGTTCTTCGCCGCCGCCTTTGTCGGTGCGCTGTCGGGCATCCTCATCGCGCCGCTGACCACCGTCTATTACGACACCGGCTTCCTCATCGGGCTGAAGGGCTTTGTCGCCGCCATCGTCGGCGGGCTGGCGAGCTATCCGCTGGCGGCAGCCGCCGCCATCGCCCTTGGCGTCATCGAATCCCTGACCTCGTTCTGGGCCAGTGCCTTCAAGGAGGTGATCGTGTTCACCGTCATCATCCCGGTGCTGGTGTGGCGCTCGCTGAGCCATCCCCATGCGGCGGAAGACGAGCACGGCGGCTGAGGAGGAACCCATGAAAAGAACTCATCTTCTCGTCATCTTCGCCGTTCTCGTCGCGCTTCTGCCGGTGCTGCCCGGCGTGCCGGCCTACTGGATCACCATCGCCAACTATATCGGCCTTGCCTCCATCGTGGCGCTGGGGCTGGTGGTGCTGACCGGCATCGGCGGCATGACATCGTTCGGGCAGGCGGCATTCGCCGGCTTCGGCGCCTACACCACGGCGCTCCTCACCACCCAATACGGACTTTCGCCGTGGATCAGCCTGCCGGCGGCGCTGCTCGTCACCGGGCTGGCGGCGTGGCTGCTGGGTCTGATCACGCTCGGACTGTCCGGCCACTATCTGCCGCTGTGCACGCTGGCATGGGGCATCGGCCTCTATTACCTGTTCGGCAATCTCGATTTTCTCGGCCGCCATGACGGCATCACCGACATTCCGCCGCTGGCGGTCGCCGGCCACGCCCTGACCGATCCGGCGCATTATTATTACGTCGTCTGGATTGCGGTGGCGCTCTCTGCGCTCGCCACGCTCAATCTCATCGGCTCGCGGGTCGGCCGCTCGATCCGCGCGCTGAAGACCATGGCGAGCGGTGCGGAATCCTTCGGCATCGACACCATGCGCGCCCGCCTCGTGGCGTTCATCTATGCCGCGGTGCTGGCGGGCCTGTCGGGCTTTCTCTATGCCCACATGCAGCGGGCCGTCAGCCCCACGCCGTTCGGCCTCGGCGCGTCCATCGACTACCTGTTCATGACGGTCATCGGCGGGGCGTCCCACGTCGGCGGCGCCATCCTCGGGGCGGGTCTCGTGATCGTGCTGAAGGACCAGCTGCAGGCGCTGCTGCCGTGGCTGCTCGGCTCCGACGGTCAGTTCGAGACCATCGTGTTCGGCGTGCTGGTGGTCGTCATCCTGCATTCCGCCCGCGAGGGGCTCTGGCCGCGCCTTGCCCGGCTGCTGCCCGCTGCCGCGCCGCGCGCAGTGCCGATGGCCGAGCCGATGGTGCGCCGCGATCTGCCGGAACCGGGCACGGCGCTGCTGACGGTGAAGGAACTGCGCAAGACGTTCGGCGGCCTCGTCGCCGTCAACGATGTCAGCTTCCATGTCGCCGCCGGCGAGATCGTGGGGCTGATCGGCCCGAACGGGGCCGGCAAGAGCACCACCTTCAATCTGGTGACCGGCGTGGCCAGGCCGACATCGGGCAGCGTGCGCTTTTCCGGGGCCGTCGTCTCCGGCCAGCCGGCGCAGGCGGCCGCGCGGCTCGGCATCGCCCGCACCTTCCAGCACGTCAAGCTGATCGGCGACATGAGCGTGCTGGAGAACATCGCCCTCGGCGCCCACCTGCGCGGGTCGTCCGGGGTGGCAAAGGGGCTGACGGGCCTCGACCGTGTCGAAGAGGATCGCATCTTCCATGAGGCGGCCAGCCAGCTGCGGCGCGTCGGGCTGGAGGATCTGGCCGAGCGGCCGGCCGGCGTGCTCGCGCTCGGTCAGCAGCGGGTGGTCGAGATCGCCCGGGCGCTGTGCCTTGACCCGGTGCTGCTGCTGCTGGACGAACCGGCCGCCGGCCTGCGGCATCTGGAAAAGCAGGCGCTGGCCGCGCTGCTGCGCCGGCTCTCGGAAGAGGGCGTCGCCATTCTGCTGGTGGAGCATGACATGGATTTCGTCATGAACCTCACCAACCGGCTGGTGGTGATGGACTTCGGCACCAAGCTCGCCGAAGGGCCGCCGGCGGAAATCCGCACCAATCCGGCGGTTCTGGAAGCCTATCTCGGCGGCGTTGCGTGATCAGGGAGGAAGCCATGGGTGAAGTCACTGCCATTCCGGCACCGCCGGCCGGCCCGCTGCTGTCGGTGCGCGATCTCAGCGTCTCCTACGGCAAGGCGGAGGCCGTGCGGTCGGTCTCGCTCGATATCCCGGCCGGTCAGATCGTGACCGTCATCGGAGCCAACGGGGCCGGCAAGTCGACGCTGCTCAACGCCATCATGGGCGTGCTGCCGGCCCGCGGGGCCATCAGCTTCGCCGGCCAGCGCATCGATGACCGTCCCATCGAGGCGCGTGTGACGGGCGGCCTTTCTCTGGTGCCGGAGAAGCGGGCGCTGTTCGTGACGATGAGCGTGGAAGAAAATCTCATGCTCGGCGCCTCCCGCATCTCCCGCGGCGAGCGGCGCATCCGGCTTGAGCAGATCTACGAGCGCTTTCCGCGTCTGCGCGACCGGCGCGGGCAGGCCGCGGGCACCATGTCCGGCGGCGAACGGCAGATGCTGGCCATGGGCCGGGCGCTGATGATCCGCCCGAGGCTGCTGATGCTGGACGAACCGAGCCTCGGACTGGCGCCGCGCATCGTGCGCGACATCTTCCACATCATCTCCGATCTGCGGGCGACCGGCGTTTCCATTCTGCTCGTCGAGCAGAACGCCCGCGCCGCGCTGCAGGTGGCCGATTATGGCTATGTGCTGGAGATGGGGGCGGTCACGCTGGAAGGTCCGGCCCGGGCGCTGGCCGACGACGGCCGCGTGGTGGCGAGCTATCTGGGCCTTGCCGCCTGAGAAACGGGTGCGGAGGCCGGCCCGGGGCGGCCCCTCCGCACCCGCTCAGAACAGATGGTGCAGCATGGGCAGCACCGCGGAGGTGAACAGCGCGTTGATGCCCATGCCGAGGCCCGCGAAGGCGCCGGCCAGCGGGTTCACCTGAAAGGCCCGCGCGGTGCCCACGCCGTGGCAGGCCAGACCGGCGGCAAAGCCGCGGGCGCGATAGTCGGTGATGCGCAGCGCCTGCATCAGCGGCGTCACGACGATGGCGCCGAAGATGCCGGTGATGAGCACGCACACCACGGTGAGCGAAGCATCGCCGCCGAGGCTCTGCGACAGGCCCATGGCCACCGGCGCGGTGACGGATTTCGGCGCCAGCGCCACGATGATGTCGTGCGGCAGGCCGAACAGCCGCGCCAGCAGCACCACCGATCCGATGGCGGTGAGCGAACCCGCCACCAGCGCCACCAGCATCGGCGCCAGCGCCTTCAGCACGATGGCGCGGTTTTCGTAGAGCGGATAGGCCAGTGCCACCGTTGCCGGGCCGAGCAGAAAATGCACGAACTGCGCGCCGTCGAAATAGGTCTGGTAAGGCGTGCCGGTCACGACCAGCAGCAGCGACACGATCCAGATGGCATGCAGCACGGGATTGGCCAGCGGATGGCGGCCGGTGCGCTGGAACACCCGGTCGGCGACCAGATACGCGGCAAGCGTGACCGTCAGCCACATCAGCGGCGTGCGGGTGAGATAGACCCAGAGCGAAAAAGTGGGATCAGACATTGCCGCCCTGCCGCGCCGCATCGTCCGGCTGGCTGCCGAACAGCCGCGCGGCGAAAATGAACGTGAACGCTGTGACGGTGAGGGTGATGACGGTGGAAAGCACCAGCACCGCCGTCAGCGCCACCCCGTGCTGGGTGAGCACGCCGATGCGGTCCACCACGCCCACGCCGGCCGGCACGAACAGCAGCGACATGTTGGCCAGCAGCATGCGGCAGGTGGCCTGCGGCCCTTCCGGCGGCGTTTCGCCCGGCTCGCGGCGCATGCGGTCGCGCACCATGAACAGAATGAACAGCAGCACCATGCCCAGCACGGGGCCGGGAACGGGCAGCCCCGTTGCCCGGGCGCCGATCTCGCCGGCGAGCTGGCAGAGAAGAAGCAGGAAAAGGCCCAGAATCATCAACGCCTCCGCGTCAGGCGCGCGCGGGCATCCGGTCGGGGATGCGGCCCTGCGGGGCGCGGCACGCGGCGTGGCAGGATCATCAGCCGCAGCCGGCAGGGGGTCAACCTTGCCGGGGCGAACAACACCTTTGACGATTGGGCATGGCTGGCGGTGCGCAACGCCGCAGCAATCATCGACGGGACACGCGGTGCGTGTCATAACAAAGGCGGCAAAGTCGCCGGTCCAAGGATGTCCCGGCGCCGGCCACGTTTCCCGGCCGGCCATCAGGGCGCCGGCCGTCTGTTCCCCCGCTGACGACATGAGCGTGCCGAAATGACAGCCGCTGACGCCCTTTTCGATCACTTCGGCCGCATCGCGGCGGTTTCCAATGCCATCGGCATCCTGCAGTGGGACAGCGACGCCATGATGCCCGAGGGCGCAGCCGCCACGCGGGCGGAAAGCATGGCGGCGCTCAGTGTCATCCGCCACGACCTTCTGACCGACCCGCGGCTGGCGGAGTGGCTTTCCGCCGCGCAGACCGCCCCTGCGGCGGGCCTCTGGGAACAGGCGAACCTGCGCGAGATCGCGCGTATTCTGGCCGTCGAAACCGCGGTTCCGGCGGATCTGGTGGCGGCTTCGTCGCGCGCCGTTTCGGCATGCGAAATGCAGTGGCGCACAGCGCGCGCCGCGGCCGATTTCGCCATGCTGCGCCCGGCTCTGGAAGAGGTGCTGCGCCTGCAGCGCGAGATCGGCGCCGCCAAGGGGGCGCGGCTGGGCGTTTGCCCGTACGATGCCCTGCTCAACGATTATGAGCCCGGCGCCCGCTCGCAGCGCATCGACGCGCTGTTCGACGATCTCGGCGCCTTCCTGCCGGGCTTCATGGACGAAGTGGCCGTCGTGCAGGCCCGCCGGCCGCAGGAGGCGGCGCTGAGCGGGCCGTTCGCCACCGCCACCCAGTGCAGTCTCGGGCTGGAAATCATGACGGCGATGGGGTTCGACTTCTCCCGCGGCCGGCTCGATATTTCCGCGCACCCGTTCTGCGGCGGCGCCGATAACGACGTGCGCATCACCACGCGCTACGATGAGAACGATTTCCTCGGCGCGCTGCTCGGCATCGTGCACGAGACCGGCCATGCGCTCTACGAGCAGGGCCGGCCGCAGCGCTGGATTCACCAGCCGGTCGGGCAGGCGCGCGGCATGAGCGTGCACGAGAGCCAGTCGCTGCTGATGGAAATGCAGGTCTTCCGCAGCCGCGCCGGCACGGCCTTTCTCGCCCCGAAACTGCGGGCCGCATTTGGCCGCACCGGCGGCGGCTGGAGCGCGGATGCGCTGTGGCGCCGCTTTACCCGCGTGCAGCCGGGGTTCATCCGCATCGAGGCCGACGAGGTGACCTATCCGGCGCACATCATCCTGCGCTACCGGCTGGAAAAAGCGCTGATCGGCGGCGACCTCAGTCTGGCCGATCTGCCGGGCGCCTGGAACGAGGGCATGCGGGAACTGCTGGGCATTGTGCCGCCTGACGACCGGTTCGGCTGCCTGCAGGATATCCACTGGCCGAGCGGCGGATGGGGCTATTTCCCCACCTACACGCTCGGGGCGATGACGGCCGCGCAGATGTTCGATGCCGCCTGCCGGGCGGAGCCGGAGATCCTGCCCGGCGTGGCGAAGGGCGATTTCGCGCCGCTCACCGGCTGGCTGCACACGCATGTGCACAGCCTCGGTTCGCTTTACGAGACCGACATGCTGCTGACACGGGCAACCGGCCGGCCGCTGGATGCGGTGGTTTACAAGGCGCACCTGCGCCGGCGCTATATCGAGGAAGCCGTGTGAATTGCCCCGCGCCCCGCGCGGGCCGGCAGCCTAAACCGGGTTGTCGGGCGCCGCGGGGCCCCGGGCGGCCGGGGGCCGGTCGGCATCGCCGGCGGGCGGTGCGTCCGCGGCGGCTTCGATTGCAAGCTCATCCGCGATGACCAGCCCGCCGGCCGCATCTCCATCCGGTGCGCCATCCGCCGTCTCCGGCGGCATGAACAGGTTCAGCGCCACATTGCCGATGATGCGCGTGGAGACGGCATCGAAGCTGCCGCCGATGATGCCGCCCACAACCGGCACGATCTTGCCGAGATTGATGAGACCGGTCGTGCCCGCCTTGGTGGCCAGACGGAAGCCGACCCGCTGGTTGATCATGATGAGAACGCGCCCCGGCACCTGCCGGATCAGATTGACGGTCATCTTCATGCCGAATTTGATGCCCGCGTCCTTCAGCACGTCCGCTGCGGCGCTGCCGGCAAGGCAGGCGTAGATCAGTGTCTTCACATGATCCTGCCGGATGTCGTGGCCGGCGAGATGGGCGATCGCGGCGACGAGGCGGATCTGGATATAGAGCACCGAGCCGATGTTGGCGGGGATTGCCACGGGCAGGGTGATGATGCCGCCGAGCCCGGTCACGAACCCCGATGTCGCGGCCTTGCTCATCTGCCAGTTGATGAGCGAGTACGCAGCGTCCCGTGCGGTCGGGTTGGCCTTGCGATAGTCCTCCGCCAGTTCACTCGCCGTGCCGAGGCCGGCGAGGCCGTCGACAGCCTTCATATAGCCCCAGTCGAGGGCCTGCATCATCGTTTCCTGCGAAATCAGGGCCATTCGCGCAATCCGTCGGCTGAGGAATCATTCCTGATGGTAATGGCCTAAATTTTAGGTTGTGCAAACAGCAGCGTCAACGTCATAAAAACAACCATGAATAGCAAAGCCCCGCCGCGACCGGTGGTCGGGCGGGGCCGGGAAGTTGCAGAGGGACCGGCTGTTGCGTCAGTCGCCGTAGCCGACGATGCCCTTGATCTCAAGGAAATCGTGGATGCCGAAATCGGCGTATTCGCGGCCGTTGCCGGACTGCTTGTAGCCGCCGAACGGGGCGTGCGTGTCCCACTCGGGATAGTTGAGATAGACCGAGCCGGCGCGCATCTTGCGGGCAACTGCGCGGGCGTGGGCGATATCGCCGGACTGGATGTAGGCCGCCAGACCGTAGACGGTGTCGTTGGCGATCTCGACGGCCTGTTCTTCCGTCTCATAAGGCAGGATCGAGAGCACCGGGCCGAAGATCTCTTCCTGCGCGATGGTCATCTTCGGCGTGACGTTGCCGAACACGGTCGGCCGCACATAATAGCCGCGGTTCAGCCCTTCCGGACGGCCGGGACCGCCTGTCACGAGCGTCGCGCCTTCCTTTATGCCGGCCTCGATAAGGCGCTGGATCTTGTTGAACTGCAGTTCGCTCACCACCGGACCGAGCACGGTGGCGGCATCCAGCGGATTACCGACGGTGATTGCCTCGGCCGTGGCCCGGGCAACGGCCAGCGCCTCGTCATGGCGGGCGGCCGGCACCAGCATGCGGGTCGGGGCATCGCACGACTGGCCGGAGTTGCCGAAGCAGCCTTCCACGCCCTGCTTGACCGCCGCCGCCAGATCGGCATCCGGCAGGATGATGTTGGCGGACTTGCCGCCCAGTTCCTGCGCCACGCGCTTCACGGTGTCGGCGGCCGTCTTGGCCACGATGATGCCGGCGCGGGTGGAGCCGGTGAACGACACCATGTCGACATCCGGGTGGCCGGCCATGATCTGGCCGACATCCGGCCCGGTGCCGTTGACGAGGTTGAACACGCCCTTCGGCACGCCGGCCGCCTCCACCACCTCGGCAAAGACGAGACCGCTGACGGGGGCGATTTCCGACGGCTTCAGCACCACCGTGCAGCCGGCGGCAATGGCCGGCGCAACCTTGCAGACGATCTGGTTCAGCGGCCAGTTCCACGGCGTGATGAGCGCGCAGACGCCGACCGGCTCCTTCACAACGCGCGTCGTGCCGCGCTGCTCTTCGAAGCTGTAGGTTTCCAGCGCGGCGATGGTGGATTCCATGTGCGCGCGGCCGGCCCACGCCTGTGCCTCAAGGGCAAAGCTGAGCGGGGCGCCCATTTCCTGCGAGACCGCGCGGGCGATGTCCTCGAAGCGGGCGTTATATTCCGCCAGCAGCCGCTTCAGAATGGCGAGGCGCTCGGCCGGGGTGGAAAACTGGAACGTGGCAAAGGCCGCCTTGGCGGCGGCAACCGCCCGGTCCACATCGGCCTTTCCGCCAATGGCGATCTCGACGAAGGGCTCTTCTGTGGCGGGGTCGATCACCGGCAGGAATGCGGGGCTGACGGGGTCTACCCAGGCACCGTCGATGTAGAATTTCTTCAGGTGTTCTGCCGCAATCATCGCTCTGCTCCGTGCCTCTTTCACCCGCCGTCCGGCGGGTCCGCTCTGCTCCGGCGGGTGCGGCACCATAGCACTCCCGCCGGCGGCGCCAGTGCAATTTTGCGCGGCGTGGCGGGGGCGCGGCGGTTTTCCCCGCCCGCGCCTTCTGCGCTCACGCCAGCCTGTCGCCGGTCTCCGCAATCAGCCGCAGCAGCCAGGCGAGGGCCGCATCGTCGCCGGCGCGCGGGTGGCTGAGCAGGGCGAAATCGAACGGCGCCACGGCAAAGGGCGGCGGGCACACCCGCAGCCCGGCAGCCGGGCGGGCCACGGCGCGCCCGGCAATGGTGAGGATCAGATCCGTGCCGGGCAGCAGGTGCTGGGCGGTGCCGAAATGGGGGATCACCACCTGCACCCGCCGGCTTGCGCCGATGGCTGCCAGCGCGGTTTCCACCTCGCCCGGTCCCTCGCCGCCGATGGCGACGGCAAGGTGCGGGGCGGCGAGATAGCCCTCCAGCGTCAGGGTGCCGCCGGCAAGCGCCGGATGGTTGCGGTCCGCCAGGCAGACATAGCGCTCGGTGAACAGCCGCCGGACCGTCAGGGTGGCCGGGGCATGGGGAAACACGCCCGCCGCCGCATCCAGCGCGCCGCTCGCCACATCTTCCGCCATCGCCGCCCGGCCGGCCTGCACCACGCTGAGGCCGATGCCCGGTGCCTCGCGCCGCAGCCGCGCCAGCACCGCCGGCAGCAGCACCGCGCTGCCATAGTCCGACATCGCCAGACGAAAGATGCGCCGGTCGGCCGCGGGATCGAACCCCGTCAGCCCCAGCACGCGGCGGGTGCGGGCGATCAGGTCGCGCACCGCCGGTTCCAGTTCCAGCGCCCGCGCCGTGGGGCGAAGGCCGCCGGCCGTGCGCACCATCAGTTCGTCGCCGAAGAGATGGCGCAGGCGGTTGAGCGCATGGCTGACGGCCGGCTGGCTGAGACCCAGCCGCGCCGCCGCGCGGGTGATGTGGCGCTCGGCCAGCACGGCATCCAGCACCACCAGCAGATTGAGGTCAATCGTGCGCAGTTCATTCATAGCCTGCATATAGCAGGTGAAAAATCGGAATTTCAAATTTTCAGGCGAATGAGCGATAGCGGGGCAAGTGTCTGGTCGTGCCGTGAAGGAGAAGCCCGTGGTTCTGCAATTCCTCCCCGCATCTGCGGGTGCGCTGGCGGTCGCGGTGCTGGCGGGCGCGATGGTGCCGCTGCAGGCCGGTGCGAATGCCATGCTGGGGCGGACGCTCGGTCATCCGCTGCTGGCTGCGGTGGTGTCGCTCGGTGTCAGCGTGGCGGTCGTCGGGCTGCTGGCGCTGCTGGTGCGGGTGCCGCTGCCCGGGCCGGGAACGCTCGTCCGCGTGCCGCCGTGGGCGTGGATCGGCGGTCTGGTCGGCGCGCTTTATGTGGCGAGCGCCATCGTCGTGGCGCCCCGGCTGGGCGCGACCGGCTTCATCACGGCGGTCGTCGCCGGACAGATCCTGATGGCGCTGGTGCTCGACCGGGGCGGCTATTTCGGCTTCGCCGCGCGGGCGCCGGATGTGTGGCGTCTGGCCGGGGCCGGGCTTGTCGTGGCCGGGCTGGTGGTGGGCCAGTTCGCCGGCAGCGCCGCGCCGGCGCGGGAGAGGCCCGCTGCCAATCCGGCTGCC
>NZ_DAISHT010000013.1:10647-39070 GCF_036822375.1 Pseudoxanthobacter sp.
CCGGCTGCTGCGAGCCGGCCCGCGGCAAGCCTGTCGGTCCCTGGCACGGCTGCCGCGCGCCCGGTTGCGGCCGGCCTCACCGCGCCGTGCACGGCCACTGCAACAGTCCGTACGGCATCGCGGCCGGCGCCTTCTCTTGCCGGCGCGCATATGCCGCTGCCGCGCGCGGCAGAATTTCGTCTGGCGCAACGCCTTTCCGGCCCGGGCGGAGAAGCCGCAGCCGGGCTGGCCACTCCCTTCCGCCGGCTCTGAAACCTCAGCGCCACTCGGCGGCGGCGATGGCGTCGATTTCCACCCGGTAACCGTGGTGAAGGCCGGCAACCGGCACGACGGTGCGCGCCGGCCGGGCATTGCCCAGCACTTCGGCGGCAACGGCATCGAAGGCGGCCCAGTCGGCGATGTCGGCCAGATAGACGGTCAGCCGGGCGATGCTGCCCGGCGAGCCGCCGCCGGCTTCCACAACCGCCAGCACATTGGCCAGCGCCTGCCGTGCCTGATCGGCGAACGGGGCGCCGGGATCGCCCGTTCCCGCGGCCGAAACCGGAAGCTGGCCGGAAACGAATATCAGACCGTTGGCCCGTGTGCCCTGCGAATAGTGCCCGCCCGGGGCCGGGGCATGGCGGGACGAGAAGGCGCTGATGGGCACGAGGATTCCTCCGCAGTGAGCCGGTCACCGGATTGTTTAACCGTCTGTGGCATCATTGTCTGAAAGACTGTTTCAGGAAAGCCTTGTGCGGGGCCCGCAACGCCGCATGCCGCGGGACCGCCGGGGGAGGGGGCAGAAGTGGAGTGGCTGGCAGGAGAAATCGCCCTCGGCGTTGCCGTCGCCGTCGCGAGCATCTTCATCCATGGCGGGGCAACGTTCGTGCTGGCTTTCCTGCGCCTGCACATTCCACCGGTTACGCGCCGCAATTACCAGCGGCGTCTGGTGCTGGTCATGAGCGCTGCGCTGGTTGTGCTGATGGTCGCCCATATTCTTGAAATCGTGCTCTGGGCGCGGGCCTATATCTGGATCGGAACGGTCGGAAATCCGCTGGATGCGTTCTATTTCGCCTTCGTCAATTACACGACGCTCGGCTACGGCGACATGTTGCCGGCGCCGGAAAGCCGGCTGCTCGGGCCGGTGGCGGCCGGATCCGGCATTCTGATGTTCGGATGGTCGACGGCGATCATGGCGCAGATCCTGTCGCGCCATCTGGCCGTGTTCGACCGGCCGGACGGCGGCGACACCCATGGCGGCCGCTCATGAGCGCACCGGTCGTCCCGCTCGCCGACAGGCTGCCCGATCTGCTGCCCCTTGCCGCGCGCGTGCATCCGGTGGTGTTCGATCTGAATGCCGCCAATATGGAGCTGGTTGCCGGTCACCTGCTGGTCGGCATCCTTGTCGCGGTGCTGGGCATCGTTGTCCACGCCTCCGCCACGATGCTGTTGGTCACCCTGCGCCGGCCGATCATCCGGCTGGCGGAACGAACGATTTGGTTCCGCCTGATGACGGCGCTCTCGGTCGTCTCCGTGGTGATGATGATTGCGCACTGCATCGAGATCTGGTTCTGGTCTCTGGCCTATCTCTATACAGGCACCAGTGCGGATCCGGCCGATGTGTTTTACTTTGCCTTCGTCAATTATACGACGCTCGGCTATGGCGATATATTGCCAAGCCCCTCATCCCGGCTGCTGGCGCCGATGACGGCGGGGGCCGGGATCCTGATGTTCGGCTGGTCCACCGCCCTGATGGCGCAGGTCGCCACGCGCTATCGCGCGGGCGTGGATGCGCGGCACTGAGGCGAGGCGACCTGAGGCGGCCGGCTCATCCGCGCCTTCAGCACCCGGCCGATGGCGAGGCCGGCGGCAAGGGTGGCCACGAACACCGCCGGCTGCCACAGCGCGGCGTCGGTCAGCGAAACGCCGAGCGCCGGAATGGCGCCGCCGGGGCAGAAGCCGGCCAGCCCCCAGCCGAGGCCGAAAATGGCCGATCCCAGCACCAGAGGCCGGTCGATGACCGTTGTTGCCGGCAGGCGGAACCGGGTATCCATGAGCGGACGGCCGCGCCGCCACACCAGCCGGTAGCCGATCGCGGTCACGACCAGCGCGCCGCCCATCACAAAGGCAAGGCTCGGATCCCAGCCCGTGCCGCCGCCGGCGGCGGCCGGACTGCCGGCGAGCGGCGCAATGCCGTTGGAAATGGCGGCAAAGTCGAAGAAATTCAGCACCTTTGCAGGGTCATCCATGCCGGCGAGGGAAATGCCCGCGCCAAACACGAGGCCGATGAGCAGGGCGGCAAGAAGCGGCATCGCCTTCAGGCTCCGATCAGGTGGCGGGTGACGAACACGGTCAGCGCCGTCGTGGCCATGAACACCAGCGTGGCGACCAGAGAGCGGCGGGAGAAGCGCGCCAGCCCGCAGACGCCGTGGCCGGAGGTGCACCCGGAGCCGATGCCGACGCCGATGCCGACCAGCAGCCCGCTGGCGACGATCAGCAGCGGCCCGGCTTCCACCGTCACGGCCGGCCGCCATCCGGTGGCGAGAAAGATCAGAACCGGGGCTGCGATGGCGCCGCCCAGAAAGGCCGCCCGCCAGCCGCGGTCGCCGGCATCGCCGACTGCGGGCAGCAGCCCGCCGAGAATGCCCGACAGACCGGCGATGCGGCCGAGGGTCAGCATCAGCAGAACAGCCGCAAGGCCGATGAGGGCGCCGCCCGCCAGCGAGGCGAGGGGCGTGAAGGTGGTGGCGGCAAATGTCATCCCGCATGGCTCCGTTCGCGAGGCTTCTTCGCCGGCAGGCGGGCGGGAAAGCCGGTCGCGCAGAACGAAATCATAACAGCCCGCCCGCGGCCTGACGAAGGCTGATCGTGCGTATCTGCCGCGCGGGGCGAAACAGGCAACTACGCCGCGCCCTTCCGGGCACCGAGGCCGCGCGCGATGGCCACCGCGCCGCCGACATTGTAGCCGCACCGGGCGGCGGCGGCCTTCACCTCGTCTTCGCTCATCCGCCCGTCCACGAGCTGGCTCACGGCCCAGAGCGTCATCGAGCGGGCGCCGCTGCGGCAGTGGATCAGCACCGGCCCGCGGGTGGAGCCGAGCTTCTTGGAAAACCGGCGCACCATATCGCGGGTGATCGCGCTGCCGGAGACGGGGATGTGCGTGTAGGCAAGGCCCAGGTCGCGGGCGCGGGCCTGCATGTCGGCGGCCTTCACGGCGGCTTCGTCGTCCGGCAGGCTGCTGATGATGGCGACGAAGCCGGCCGCCTTCACGGCCGGCAGATCCGAAGGCCGCAACGCCACGCTGACGGACACCTGATCGTCGACCCGCCGCGTTCTGAGCCGGCCCGATGCGCCGGCCGTGCTGAGCCCGAAGATCTGATAGAGCGGGCAGAAGCCGGTCAGCGCCGTGAACAGCGGAATGGTGCCGAACAGGCCCACCCACCGCCAGTGGCCGGTGCCCCAGACCAGCAGCGCCAGCAGGGCCAGCCCGACTGCGGCCCGCAACAGGCGGTCAAAGGTGCCGACATTGTGCATGGTCCATCGCTCCTTTGTGCCGCCGCGCCGGACTGCGCCTCAAAGATGGCGGGCAGGCGGGACGGAAAACAGACTGCCATCGAAGACGCGCAACGGGCAAAGGCGTTTCGCCGGGCGGCTCTTTCGCGGGCTGATATGCTCTAGGCGCCTTTTCGGCCCGCCGCACCGCGCCCAATGCCCGCAGGCGCCCCGCGCTGCGGGTCTGCCGCTCACGAAACCCTGCCTTGCCTCGCCGGCCCGGGATATGGTGATGATGGGGCAGTCTCCCAAGGGGTGCACAGGGCGGAAGAGCCGCGCGGGCTCTGCCGCACAGAAGGGCGAGGAAAACCGGTGACAGCAGGCAACGGCACGGCACCCGGCGGCAGCCGTGCGGGCGGCTTCATAACGCTCTCGGTCCTTCTGTTCGCCGCATGGATGGCGATTGCCTCGGAACTCGCCGTCGACATCGCCCTGCTCGGCCTTGCGGTTTCGGCCGGCCTCGCGGCGTGGTTCGTGCAGATCAGCCCGGTGTGGCGGCAGGTGTGCTGGTCTCCGGCGGGTCTCCGGGCACTGGTCGTCTTTCTGGCGGTGTTCGCGGTGGCGCTGGTGCGGGCAAACATCGCCATGCTGCGAATCGTGTTCGGCCGCCGCATCGCCATCGCGCCCGGCATCGTGCGGGTCCGCACGCGGCTGACCTCGCCGCTCGGCCGGCTGGCACTGGCCAACGCCATCGCCCTCACCCCCGGTTCTCTGGTGCTGGGCTACGAGGGCGACATTCTCTATATCCACTGCCTCAACGCCGATGCCACCGATATCGAAACCGCCACCGCCCGGATCGCCGCCCCGTTCGAACGCCATCTGGAGGCTGCTTTTGGCTGAGATCATCCTGAGCTTCGCCGGGGTTCTGATCCTCGGCGGCATTCTGTGTGCGGTGGTTCGTCTGGCGATCGGGCGCAGTGTGATCGACCGGGTTGTGGCGATCGACATGCTGACAATCATCGCCATCAGCCTCATCGCGCTCTATGCGCATCTTTCGGGGCGGTTTCTTTATCTCGATGTGGCGCTTGTCTATGGCGGGCTGTCGTTCCTCGCGGTGCTGGCCGTTGCGCGCTATCTGGAGCGGGGGCTGTGACGATGGCCGGCGTGTTCGTGCTGGTGCTGTGCGCGGCCATTCTGTTCTCCGGCGTGCTGGCGGTTGCCATGGGCCGCGTGCTGCCGGCGCTGATCGCGGCCGGGCTTGCCAGCCTGTTCGCGTCCGTCGTCTATCTGCTGCTCGCCGCGCCGGATGTGGCCATGGCCGAGGCGGCCATCGGGGCCGGGCTTTCCACGTTCGTGTTTCTCTATGCGCTGCGCAAGACCGGGGGCGGGGATGACGGGGCGGGCGGCGCCGGACGCGGCAGCGACGGAGGCCGGTCGTGAGCGATCTGCGCGAAATTGCCGGCAGTCTCGTGGTGCTGGCCGGGGCGCTGTTTCTGTTTGCCGCCGGGCTGGGCGTGCTGCGCATGCCGGATGCCTATACCCGCCTGCAGGCCGGCACCAAGGCGACGACGCTCGGCACCGTTCTGGTGCTGGGCGGCCTGGCGCTCTATCACCCCGGCTGGGCGTTCAAGCTGGCGCTGATCGCCCTGTTTGTGCTGCTCACCAATCCGGTCTCTTCCCAGGCCCTGTCGCGGGCGGCGCACCGCATCCGCACGCCGATGATGCCGGCCACGGTCGTCGACCAGCTTGCGGAGGATGAGGCGAAGGCGCGGACCGGCGCAGGGGAGGGGCGCTGATGCGAACGGTGCTGGCGGGTCTGGCGGTTTTTCTCTTTGCCATCGTCGCGGCTGCGGTGGTGATCGGCTACAGCGAGCAGACGGCGCTGCGGCCGCTGGCCGCCTTTTATGTCGGCCGCGGACCGCAGGAACTGGGGCTGCCCAATGTGGTGACGGGCATTCTCATCACCTATCGCGGCTTCGACACGCTGGGCGAGGTGGCCGTGCTGTTCATGGTGGCCGCAGGGGTCGGCATTCTTCTGACGAAGGCCCCGGGCGAGGCGGCGGGCGACGAGACCGCCGATGAGGCCACGGCCAGCGCGGCACAGCCGCCGCTGCAACCGGCGGGCGAGATCGTGCGCACCGGCATGGAAGTGCTGCTGCCGCTGATTTTCCTGTTCGGGGCCTACGTGATCCTGCACGGTCACCTTTCGGCGGGCGGCGGCTTTCAGGGCGGGGCGATCGTTGCCTCGGGCACGATGCTGCTGCTGGTGACGCGGCCGCAGACGCGGCTGAAGCAGAAGCTGCTCAGCCTGATCGAATCCTCGGCCGGCGTGTTCTATGTGCTGACCGGCATTCTCGGCCTGCTGGTTGCCGACGGCTTTCTGGATAACCGCATCCTGCCGCTCGGCACCTTCGGCGCGGTGATGAGCGCCGGCGCCATTCCGCTGATTTCCGCTCTGCTCGGCATCAAGGTCGGGGCGGAACTCAGCGTCATTCTCGACCGGTTTCATCTCTGACAGCGGCGGAGGCACAGGGCACACGCCATGACGGGAGCGGTCTCGCACATCGTGCTGGCAACAGGCTTCGGCCTGATGCTCATCGGGCTCTGGGGCCTGCTGACCCGGCGCAACATCCTGCGCATCATCATCAGCTTCTCGCTCATCGATACCGGCGTTCATATCGTCATGGTGGCGACGGGCTATGTCACCGGCGGCACGGCGCCGATTCTGGATGCGGCGCTGCCGGCCGGCGAGGCGGTGGCGCGGTCGGTCGATCCCGTGCCCTCGGCGCTGGTGGTGACGGCGATCGTGATTGGTTTTTCCGTGACTGCCGTGATGCTGGCCTACGCCATCCGCCTGTGGCAGGCGAAGAAGACGCTCGATATCGATGCCTTCACGGAGCAGAAATGGTAGCGAGCTTCGTTCAGCCGCTGAACATCTTTCTCCTCGGGCTCGGCGGCGGCTTCCTCATGCCGCTTGCCGCGCGTCTCGGGGCGCGCGCGTCCGGTGCCGTGTTCTGGCTTGCGCTCGGCGGCATTGCGCTGGTGGCGGCGCTCGCATTTGCCGCCGTTCTTCAGGGCGGCGAGCCGTTCGAGGTTCTGACGGCGGGTGCCGTGCCGCCGATTGCCATCAACCTGCGCTTCGGCTGGTGGGAAGGGCTGTTTGCAGCCCCGGTCAGCCTCGTTGCACTGGCCGGCGCGCTGCCGCTGTGGCGGCGGTTCCGCGGGCATTATGGCGCCCTCACGCTCTATCTTCTGCTTGTCATGGGCCTGAACGGCCTCATCATGACGCGCGATCTCTTCAACCTGTTCGTCTTTCTGGAAATCGTCTCCATCGCCACCTACGGCCTTCTGGCATTCGGGGCCGGAGGGCGGGCGCTGGCGGCCGGCTTCAAATACATCATGGCGACGGTGGTCGCCTCCACGCTGATCCTGCTCGGAACGGCGCTGCTCTATAACGTCACGGGCAGCCTCAACATCGATAATCTCATCGATGCGCGCGTGGCCATTACCGGGCCGGTGGGGTTCACCGGGCTGATGATGCTGCTGGCCGGGCTTCTGCTGGAGATGAAGCCGTTTCCGGCCAATGGCTGGGCGCTGGATGTTTATGAAACGGCGCCGGCCGGTCTGGGGGCGCTGATGTCGGCCGGCGTTTCCGCCGGCCTGTTCTTCGCCATCCTGAAGCTGCTGCCGCTTTTCGCCGGCTACGAGACCCTGATTGCGGTCGCCGCCGGCGTCACCTTCATCGGGGCCAATCTGGCCGGTCTGGCGCAGCGCAATGTGCAGCGCATGCTGGGGTCGTCGTCCATCGGGCAGATGGCGCTGGGGCTTTTCGCGCTGGTGCTGCTGGTGCAGAACGACGAGATCGCGGCGCTGCCGCTGGTGGTGGGCGGTCTTTTTCTCAACCATCTTCTGGCCAAAGCCGGGCTGTTCTGGCTGGCCGGGCTGGTGGGGCGCGAGCAGGCGGGCGACTGGAACGGCCTTTCCCGCCGGCCGCTGTTGCTGCTGGCCTTTGCCGCGCTGGTCATCGCCATCAGCGGCCTGCCGCCGTTTCCGGGCTTCTTCGCCAAGTGGCAGCTGGTGATGCTGCTGGCCGGCGAGGGCCACGGCCTTGCCATTGCGGTCGTGCTGGCGGGGTCGATGCTGGAGGCGACCTACATGGCGCGCTGGTTCCTGCGCGCGCTGCAGGATGGCGAGGCCCCGGACCTGCGCGGGGCCGGCGCGGTGCACGCTCTGCCGCTGGCGCTGGCACTCGGTCTGCTGGCGGCGGCGGGCGCGGGCGCGGCGCTGCTGGCCGGCGCGGACCTGACGCGCCTTGCCGTGCCGCTTCTGGCGGGGCTGTTTCTTGCCGCGCTCGATCCGCTGCCCGGACGGCTCAAGGGCCTCGTCATGCTGGGGCTGGTGGCAGCCGGCAGCGTGTGGCTGGTGCGCGATGTCGAAGGGCTGCCGCGCCTGTTCGATATCGTCATTGCCAGCGGGGGCGGCGTGCTGGCGATCGCCTCGCTTTATCGCGGCGACCGGCGCAGCGGCTATCACGCGCTGCTGGCCGTGCTGCTGCTGGGCATCGTGGCGGCCGTGGCCTCGCTCACCAGCCTCGATTTTTTCCTGCAATGGGAGGTGGTGACGCTGGCGAGCTTCTTCCTCATCGCCCGCAAGCCGTCGGCCGGCCCGGCGGCCCTCACCTTCCTGCTGTTCTCGCTCGCCTCGGCATTCTTCGTGCTGGCCGGCTTCGCGTTCGCCTTCGCTGCCAACGGCACCCTGCAGCTGGCCGCACTCGGCCTTGCGGGGCCGGAAAGCGTGATTGCCTTCGTGCTGCTGGCCATCGGCTTTCTCATCAAGCTGGCGGCATTCGGCGTGCACATCTGGCTGCCGGCGGCCCACAGCGCGGCGGAAGACGATTTCTCGGCGATGCTCTCGGCGGTGGTCACCAAACTGGCGGTGTTCGGCCTTCTGGCCGCGGCCTATCTGGCCATCCGCTCGTCGGCCGGGCTCAATGCGGCTTATCTGATGGCGTGGATCGGCCTTGCCACCACCTTCGCCGGTGCCCTGATGGCGCTGGCGCAGGACGATGCCAAGAAGCTGCTGGCCTATTCCAGCATGAGCCAGCTCGGCTACATCATCACCGCCGTTGGTCTGATGAGCCATATCGGCTGGGTGACGACGCTCTATCTCACCGCCACCCATCTGATGGTAAAGGGCACGCTGTTTCTGGCGGTCGCGGGCATTGGCCTGCGGGCCGGCAGCCGTTCGCTTCCGGCGCTGGGGGGGCTTGGCCGGGCCATGCCGGTGACCGCCGCCACGACCATCCTTGCCCTCATCGCCATGAGCGGGCTGCCGCCGCTGGCCGGCTTCGGCGGCAAGTGGCTGCTGATTGCGGCCATGATCGACCGTGGCTGGTGGGACATGGCGATTGCCGCGCTCATCGCCACGTTCATCGGCTTTCTCTATATGGGGCAGATGGCGCTGGGGCTGTTCTTCGGCCCGCGGCGGGGGGCGGCGGAGGAGGCGGGCGGGCTGCGCGAGGCCCCGCTGGCGCTGCTGGTGCCGCAGGTGGTGCTGGTCGCCGGCATTCTGCTGCTGTCCTATTTTCCGCAGCCGCTGATGGCGCCGGTGGCAGCCGCCATCGATCCGCGCTTTGCCGCCGGGCTCGTCTGGCAGGGCATGTCGCTGGAGGATATCTATGCCTACTGGCGCGCCGGGCCGACGATTGCCATGGTGGTCACGGTGGCGCTCGGTCTGCTGGTGCTGGCGCTGGCCGTCTATCGGCGCAGCGGCGGCGGCCGGGCGCCGGCCGTGGCCGGGGTGATGCCGTTCTTCGCGTTCTGGCGCACCCGTGCGCGGCGGATCACGCCGCCGGTTGCGATCTTCTGCTGGTCCGGCGTCGGCACGGCAGCACTGGCGCTGTCCGGTGCGGTGCGGCGGCTTTATCGCGGCAACGGGCAGATCGATGCGCTGCTGACGGTGCTGTATTTTCTGGTGCTGTGGTTTGCAGCCATCATTGCCGGCCTGCCGGGGCAGGCCGCGGGCGGCTGACGGCAACAGAAAAAGGCCCCGCCGCGGGAATGCGACGGGGCCGGAAGGCAGGCCGGTTCAATGCGGCAAAGCGGTCAGGCCGTGGCCGGCACCTTCTCCGCCGCCGACATGCCGGCGTGGAAGGTGACGTAAACGTAAATCGGAATGTCGAGATCGCCGAGGTGCTTTTCGAGGAGCGGCTTCACGTCCTCCCACGCCAGTCCGCCGACGCCGGTGGCAAGGCGGGGCATGGCGAGCGAGGTGAACTTCTCCTTACGCACGATGCGGGCGAGCGCCTTCAGCGCATGGTTCACATGGGGCAGCGTGGCCTTGCCGGGCTTGCCGCCGGCACCGGCCGCAGGCTCCTGCGTCATCAGGCTGACGATGTGCACCGGCTGTCCGTCCGCCGCCGCACCGCCCCACACATGGGCTTCGCCGGGTTCGGGCGAATTCTGCTGGCAATAATGGCGGAATTCCTTCGCCATTGCCGGGTATTTCTCATGCAGGGCAAGCGCGAGGCCGTTGTTGAAGTGGTCATTCGGCGCGACACCGTGTGCAATGGCCTGTGCCCGGCTCAGCAGGATGTCGCCTTCGACTTCGAACAACATGATATGGTCTCCTTCCGCTTTGCTTTTGCCTTGCAGCGGGGCGCCGGACCGATGCCGCCGTTCCGCCGGGGCCATCCTCTGGCCCTGTCCGAAAGAGACTGTAGGTCCCATGAGCAACCCTGCCTTTGCGCTCGATCAACCGCCGTCCGGGCCGCTGCGGTGCACAAGCGGGCGGGGCGGGGCGCATAAGTCCAGCGCAGGCGCGGCTTTTGCCGGCAAACGGGCCCGGTCGGCTCACGCCTCCGGCAGCGGACGAAAATGCACGGCGATGGTCATCGTCTCGCCGGGGAGGAGCGTGCGCGCCCCGCTGCGGCCCCACGGAACCGGACCGAATCGGGCGGCATTGGTGGTGTGGGTCACCGGCTCGACGCAGGCGAAGCCGGCATCGGGCGGGGAATAGACGCACAGGAAGTCGCAGCCTGCGGCTGTCAATGCCAGCCGGCCGTGCGGCCAGCGCAGCAGGGCGCGTCCGCTCCAGCCCTCGAAGATGTTGTCGAGCCCGCACGGCAGCGGCTTCCCCTTGCGGAAGGCGTCCAGCGCCGGGGCGCGGGCATCGGCGGCGCACGGCAGCCCCGCGGCATCCATCACATGCATGGCGTCTGCGGTGGTCTCAAGACAAAGGCCGCCGGCCGGGAAGAACGGGTGCAACCCGAGGCCGGCCGGCATCGGCACCTCGTCGATGTTGGTCAGGCTCAGGGCAATGTGCAGCCCGTCGGCGTCCAGTTCAAGACGCTGCACGGCGCGGTAGCGCCATGGCCAGAGCTGCGCCGGCAGGCCGCCGTTGTCGTGGAGAAGTTGCACGGCGGTGGCGCTGCATTCCTCAACCGACCACAGAGAAAGCCAGCCGAAGCCATGGATTGCATGGCTGAAACCATGGCCGGCCGGCGCAAGGCGGGCGCGGCGGCCGCCGGCTTCTGGCCCATCGGCGATGCGGCTGAAGAACGGCACCATGGCGAACGAGGCCGCCTGAAGCGGCGAGGCGGGATTGACGGGCGCCGGACGCAGCCAGTCGGTTGCCCCGGCCGGGCCGTGCGAGCGCAGAAAGGCAAGGGCGCCGCCGGACGGCAGCACGCCGGCCGAAAGCGCACCGCAATGCAGGGTGAGCAGGCTCTGCGCGGTCATCGCGTCAGGCTCCGCCGGCGTGCGTCGGGGTGTAATCGCGCCAGCCCGGCAGGCGGTTTTCAAGAAAAGCGCGGATCGCCGTCAGCCCGGCCTCATCGAGGGCGCGGTCGAGCAGGCGCAGCACGCGGGGAATGTGGACGAGATAGCCGTGCTTGCCGTCGCGCTTCGACAGACGCTCGAAATTGCCGGCGATCTTGGTGTGGCGGTGGGCGGCGATCAGCCAGTAATCGGCGCTGAAACGGGCGGTGTCGATCTGCGGTCGCCGGGCGAGATAGCGGGCGACCAGCGCGTCTTCCAGACCGGGGGCGAGGTCGCGGCGGGCATCCTGCGTCAGGGAGACCAGATCGTAGGCGGCGGAGCCGGTGAGGGCATCCTGAAAATCCAGCAGGCCGCAGGCCGCCACGCCCGTGCGCCCGGCAATGACCATCAGGTTGTCGACGTGATAGTCGCGCAGCACCACCGCCTCGCGCCGGCCGGCAAGATCGGCAAGGGCCTCGTGCCAGAGGGCGAGAAAATCGGCCCGGAAGGCAGCGATATCGGCGGCCGGGTCCACCGCCGGCACATACCAGTCGGTGAACATCACCAGTTCCTCGGTCAGCGGACCGAAATCGTAGGCTGGCAGCGACAGGGCGAGGGCACCGGGTGCGGTGTGCAGAGCCACGAGCGCATCGACCGCAAGGCTGTAGAGCGGGGCCTCGGGGCGGCCGGCGGCAATGAGGCGGGTGAAGGTATCCGGGCCGAAATCCTCGATCAGCGCCAGCCCCCGGGCGGCATCGGCCACGAAGATGCGCGGCGCGGACAGGCCCAGCCGGCAGAGGTGACCGGCGATGGCGATGAACGGCGGAAAATCCGCCGATCCGGGCGGCACGTCCATCAGCAGGCGGGGCTCCGGCGCGCCTTCCACGCGGAAATAGCGGCGCGGCGAGGCATCGGCGGGCAGCGCCGCAAGGCGGGCGCCCTCAAGGCCGGCGGCGGCGAGAAAGCCGGCCCGCTCGGTCTGGCGGGCGCGTTCGGCGGCGGTCGGGTCGGATATCATTCGGGCAGGGCTCCGCGCTCGCGGCCCGCGACGCAAATGCGGGCCGTGAAGGCCATCCTTAGCGCGGCAGGCCTTGCTGGTCGGTTAGCTGCCGCCTTCCAGCGCCGCGACATCGCGCTCCGAGCCCGCCAGAATGGCTTCGATGGCCCGCCGTGCGCGGTCGCCCTCGCGCAGCCGCACCGCCTCCAGCACCTCGGCATGCAGATCCATGGCGCCGGCATGGCTGGTGGTGACGCGGTTCGTCAGCTCGAACAGCGCCCGCATTGCAGCGCGGATGACGCCGGCCAGCGAGATCAGCACATGGTTCTGGCTGGCCCGCAGCAGGGCGGTGTGGAAAGCGACGTCGGCCTCGGCCCCGGCTTCCACATCGTGGGGCAGCAGGGCGTTCATGCGCTCAAGAGCGGCTTCCAGAGCGGCGAGGTCGGCCGCCGTGGCGCGCTCGGCCGCCAGCGCGGCCGCCGCCGGCTCCACGATGCGCCGCGCCTCCATGAGCGAGCGCACGAGGCGCGGATCGTGGAAATCCTCGCCCGCCCACGCCAGCAGTTCCGGATCGAGCAGGTTCCAGGTCTCCGGCGCACACACCTCGGTGCCGACGCGCGGGCGGGAAACGATCAGGCCTTTGGCCTCCAGCATCTTGGTGGCCTCGCGCACCACGGTGCGGCTGACGCCGAACTCGGTGCACAGATCGCCCTCGCGCGGCAGCAGGCCACCCGGCGGCACCGCCCCGGACAGGATGCGCCGCGCCAGAACCGACACCACCTCGCCGCGCAGCCGCGGCCGCGCCCGTCGCCGCGCCGGTGCCGCACCCCCTGCCGGGCGCGGTACCCGTCGCCCGCCTGCCTTCTGCTCTGCCACCCGCCGGCCCTCTCCCGTTCTGTCAATTTGTGACGTAACAATATGATATCGATGAGAAATCAATTTATCATATGATTAGGTTGACGCATCCGACTTTTTGCGGCTTATCATATGTCTAATCCGGTCAGGCCAGTTTGCCCCGCCTCCGATGGCATCGCAAGCGCCCCTGTCACGGCCCGCGCCGGTTCTGTCCCCGTCTGCCCGCCCGGCCCTGCGGCCGTTCGTGCCCGGTCAGGCCGCCGCCCACAAGCCGTCGCCCAAAGGTCGTCGTCCGAAAGTCATCTTCCATGACCAACAACAACAACGAAACGCCCGCCCGCACATTCCGCTCCCGCGCCTGGTTCGATAACCCGGCCAACGCCGATATGACGGCGCTCTATCTGGAGCGCTATCTGAATTTTGGCCTGACGCAGGAAGAGCTGCAGTCCGGCAAGCCGATCATCGGCATCGCGCAGACGGGGTCCGACCTGTCGCCCTGCAACCGCCACCATCTGGTATTGGCGCAGCGCCTGCGCGAGGGCATCCGCGAGGCCGGCGGCATCGTGCTGGAGTTTCCGGTCCATCCGATTCAGGAAACCGGCAAGCGCCCCACGGCCGGTCTCGACCGCAATCTGGCCTATCTCGGCCTCGTGGAGGTGCTCTACGGCTATCCCCTCGATGCCGTGGTGCTGACCATCGGCTGCGACAAGACCACGCCCGCCTGCCTGATGGCGGCGGCCACCGTGAACCTGCCGGCGATCGCGCTCTCGGTCGGGCCGATGCTGAACGGCTGGTTCAAGGGCGAGCGCACCGGCTCCGGCACCATCGTGTGGAAGGCGCGCGAGATGATGGCCGCCGGCGAAATCGACTACGCCGGCTTCATCAAGCTGGTCGCTTCGTCGGCCCCCTCCACCGGCTATTGCAACACCATGGGCACGGCGACCACGATGAATTCGCTGGCCGAGGCGCTGGGCATGCAGCTGCCGGGCTCGGCCGCCATTCCCGCGCCCTATGCCGCCCGCCAGCAGATGGCTTATGAGACCGGCAAGCGCATCGTCGAGATGGCCTATGAGGACCTGAAGCCCTCCGACATCCTGACGCGCGAGGCCTTCATCAACGCCATCCGCGTCAATTCGGCCATCGGCGGTTCCACCAACGCCCCGATCCACCTCAATGCCCTTGCCCGCCATGTCGGCGTCGAACTCTCTATCGACGACTGGCAGACCTACGGCGAAGACGTGCCGCTGCTGGTCAACCTGCAGCCGGCCGGCGAATATCTGGGCGAGGACTATTATCACGCCGGCGGCGTGCCGGCGGTGGTCAGCCAGCTGATGCGGCACGGCCTGATCCACGAGGGGGCGCTCACCGTCAACGGCCGGTCCATCGGCGACAACTGTCGCGAGGCGGTGATCGAAGACACGAACGTCATCCGCGTCTTTGAGGAGCCGCTGAAGGAGAAGGCCGGCTTCCGCGTGCTGCGCGGCAACCTGTTCGATTCCGCCATCATGAAGATGAGCGTGATCTCGCCGGAATTCCGCGACCGCTATCTGAGCGATCCGAACGATCCGGGGGCGTTCGAGGGTCGGGCGGTCGTGTTCGACGGGCCGGAGGACTACCACCACCGCATCGACGATCCGTCGCTCGGCATCGACGAGCGCACGCTGCTGTTCATCCGCGGCGCCGGGCCGATCGGTTATCCGGGCGCGGCGGAGGTCGTCAACATGCGCCCGCCGGCCTACCTCATCCGTGAGGGCGTGCACTCGCTGCCGTGCATCGGCGACGGCCGCCAGTCCGGCACCTCCGGTTCGCCGTCGATCCTCAATGCCTCGCCGGAAGCGGCGGCGGGCGGTGGCCTTGCCGTGCTGAAGACCGGCGACCGGGTTCGCGTGGACCTTGAAAAAGGCACGGCCAACATCCTGATTTCGGATGAGGAACTGGCCGCTCGCCATGCGGCGCTGAAGGCTGCCGGCGGCTATCGCTACCCGGAAAGCCAGACGCCCTGGCAGGAGATTCAGCGCTCCATGGTGGGCCAGATGGAAACCGGTGCGGTGCTGGAACCGGCGGTGAAATATCAGGACATCGCCCACACCCGCGGTCTGCCGCGCGACAGCCACTGAGGCTGCGGACGAAGGCATCGCCGGCGGCACGGTTGTGTTCGCCGGCGATGCGGCCGATAAATCCGGACCAGAAGGAAACGCCTCTCAGGAGGGCGCGGGCTCGAATCGCGCGCCCCCGGTCCGGGACATGAACGATGCTTGAAACTGCCCGTTCCCGCCGCGGCATGGTGACCGCGCCGCATCGTCTGGCGGCCGATGCCGGCCTCGATGTGCTGAAGGCCGGCGGCACGGCGCTGGAGGCTGCGGTGGCAACCGCCGCCGCGCTGGCGGTGCTCTATCCGCACATGACGGGCATCGGCGGCGATGCGTTCTGGCTGGTGGCCGAGCCCGGCCGGCCGCCGGTGGCCATCGATGCCTGCGGCCGCGCAGCGGCGGCGGCCGATCTGGATTTCTACCGCGAGGCCGGCGTGTCGCGCGTGCCGGAGCGCGGGCCGCTCGCCATCAACACGGTGGCGGGCGCGGTTTCGAGCTGGGCGGCGGCGCTGTCGCTTTCGGGCCGGGTGGCGAAGCCGCTCGGGCTGCCGAAGCTGCTGGAAGCCGCCGTGCACTATGCCGAAAGCGGCATTCCGGTGACCCGCTCGCAGAGCGAGACGACGCGGGAGAAGATGGATGCGCTCTATGCGCAGCCCGGCTTCGGCGAAGTCTTCATGCCCGACGACGAAGTGCCGGCCGAAGGCGCCCTGCTGAAGCAGCCGGCACTGGCCGAAAGCCTGACCCAGCTTGCCGAAGCCGGGCTGGAGGACTTCTATTTCGGCGATCTCGCCGCCATGATCGGCGACGATCTGGAGCGCCTCGGGGCCCCGCTGTCGCGCGCCGATCTCGCTCACCACCGCGCCGCCATCACCGATGCGCTGTCGTGCCGGGTTTCCGGGGCAACGCTCTACAACACCGCCCCGCCGACGCAGGGCGTCTCCTCGCTGATGATCCTCGGCCTGTTCGACCGGCTGAAGGTGGCGCAGGGCGAGAGCTTCGACCACATTCACGGGCTGGTGGAGGCCACCAAGCAGGCCTTCATGGTGCGCGACCGCTATGTCGGCGATCCGGCGCTGATGCCCATCGAGGCCGACGAGCTGGTGACGGACGGCATTCTCGATGCCCTCGCGGCACGTATCGACCGGGAACAGGCTTTGCCGTGGCCCCATGCCGGCCAGCCGGGCGATACGGTGTGGCTGGGCGTCATCGATTCCGCTGGCCGCGCCGTCAGCATGATCCAGTCGATCTTCTACGAATTCGGCTCGGGCGTGGTGCTGCCGCAATCGGGCATCCTGTGGCAGAACCGAGGCTCGTCGTTCCGCCTCGCGTCCGGGGGCTGGAATGCGCTCAGGCCGGGCCGCAAGCCGTTCCACACCCTCAACCCGGCCATGGCGCTGTTCGACGACGGCCGGCACATGGTTTACGGCACCATGGGCGGCGAAGGGCAACCGCAGACGCAGGCGGCCATTTTCTCGCGCTACGGTCTTTACGGCATGCCGCTGCAACAGGCGGTGACGGCGCCGCGCTGGCTGCTGGGCCGCACCTGGGGCGAAGGCAGCGTGGGGCTGAAGCTGGAGGACCGCTTCGCCCCCGAGCTGGTGGAGGCACTTGCCGCCGCCGGACACAATGTGGAGGTGGTCGCGCCCTTCACCGCGCTCATGGGCCATGCCGGCGCGCTCGTGCGCCATCCCGACGGCGGTCTGGAAGGGGCAAGCGACCCGCGCAGCGACGGCACCGTGGCGGCCTGGTGAGAGCGGTTTGGCGAGAGCGGCGGCGTTGTGAGGGGCGGCGTGG
Source organism: Pseudoxanthobacter sp. (assembly GCF_036822375.1). Taxonomy (NCBI): domain Bacteria; kingdom Pseudomonadati; phylum Pseudomonadota; class Alphaproteobacteria; order Hyphomicrobiales; family Segnochrobactraceae; genus Pseudoxanthobacter; species Pseudoxanthobacter sp. Next base: position 27,612 of record NZ_DAISHT010000013.1, read on the forward strand.
CGCGGCGAGACGCGGCCTGAGGCTCAGTGCGGCGGCGCAGGCCGGTTCAGCACCGGCTGCGCACGGCTAACGGCCGCAGGCGGCACCTGCCACGGCAGGTGCTCCAGCCAGGTTGCGAATGTCTCCGGGCTCATCGGCGGGGCAATGAGGAAACCCTGCGCAACGTGGCAGTCCAGCTCGCGCAGCAGGTCGTATTGCGCCTCGGTTTCCACGCCTTCGCACACCACCGTCAGGCCCAGTCCGTGGCCGATGCGCACCACGGCGGCGATCACCGTGCGGGTATTGGCCTCCTCTTCGGTGCGCAGCATGAACTGGCGGTCGATCTTCACCTCGCTGACCGGCAGATGGGCGATGGAACTGAGGCTGGAATAGCCGGCGCCGAAATCGTCCATGGAGAGGTGGACGCCCATGGCATGGATCGCTTCGAGGTTGGCGACCGTGGCGGGGTCGTTGTCGACCATCACGCTTTCGGTAATCTCGATGGTCAGCAGATCCGGGGTGAGGCCGTGCCGGGCCAGCGTGCCGGCGACGTAGCGTGCCATTTCCGGATCGCGCGCGTTGATCGGCGAGAAGTTGACGGAAACGCCCGGCACCACGAGGCCGCTGCGGCGCCACAGTGCGAGCTGGCGGCAGGCTTCCTCCAGCGCCCAGCGCGTGATCGCATCGATCAGCCCGGTTTCCTCGGCAAGCGGAATGAACTTGGCGGGGGAGATATCGCCCTGCACCGGGTCATGCCAGCGGGCCAGCGCCTCGACGCCGTAAAGCATGCCGTCGGAAACCCGCACCTGCGGCTGATAATGCAGGCGCAGCCTGTTGGCGCGCACCGCCTCGCTCAGCGCCGCGCCCAGCAGCAGGCGCTCCTGCGCCAGCCGGTTCATGGCCGGGTTGAAGAACCGCAGCCGTCCGCGTCCCCCGCTTTTTGCCTCGAACATCGCCGTGTCGGCATGCTTCAGCATGGTGCTGGCATCGCCGCTGTCGTCCGGATACACGCTGATGCCGATGCTGGCGGAAACCGGGATGAGCAGCCCGTCGATCTCGAACGGCAGGGCGATGGCCTTCAGCACCTGCGCGGCCCGCTCCGCCGCCTCGGCGCCGTCGCTGTCCGGGGCGACGATAACGAACTCGTCGCCGCCGAGCCGGCCGAGGATCTCGTCCGGCCCGAGGACGGCTTTCAGCCGGGCGGCAAAAGCCATCAGCATGGCATCGCCGGCCGTGTGGCCGCGGGCGTCGTTGATGGTCTTGAAGCGGTCGATGTCGATGAGCAGCAGCGAGGCCGGCCGGCGCGCCGAGGCCGCCAGCGACAGCACGGTCACGATTTTTTCCTGCAGCAGCCGCCGGTTGGCGAGGCCGGTAAGCGGATCGAAAAAGGCCAGCCGCTCGATGTGATCGAGGGCTTCATGCCGCTCGATGGCCAGCGCGCACAGGTGCAGGCAGGCCTGAACGATCTGCTGGTACCACGACGAAGGCTGCGACGAGGGCTGCTGCGGGGCGTGGAAATAGAGGGCGAAGGCGCCGGCAACCCGGCCGTTCTGCAGGCGGATCGGGTGCGACCAGCACGCCCGCAGCCCGGCGGAAAGCGGCAGGGCGCTCCACTGTTTCCATGCCGGGCTGGTGGCAAGGTCGGGCGTCATGATGCTGCGGCCGAAATAGGTCGCCGCGCCGCAGGTGCCGACTTCCGGTCCGATCTCCACCCCGTTGACCGCCTCGGCGAAGCCATCGGGCAGGCCGGGGCCGGCCAGCGGGCGCAGCTTCTTTTCGCTGTCGACCAGCACGATCGAGCAGGTCACGTCCGGCGCCAGCCCCTCCACCATGCGGCACAGGTCCGTGCCCAGCCGTGCCAGATCGCAGTTCTCGGCCATCTGCGCCAGCACATCGCGCTGCAGGCGCTGCAGCGCCCGCTCGCGCGTCACCTCCGTGAGCAGCACGACCACGTTGGCAAGCTGGCCCCGGTCATCCTGAACCGGGGTCATGGCGGCAGCGAGCGACACGATGCTGCCGGTGCCGGCGGGCGCAAGTTCGATCTCGCCGTGATAGCCGCAGCCTTCGGCGAACTGCTGCTGAATCTGGGCGAGCTTGTCCGGCGAGCAGCCTTCGGCCGCGAAAAGGGAACACAGCGGCTGGTGCAGAATCTCTTCCTCTCGCCGTCCGGTCAGGCGGACGAGGGCCGGATTCACGTAGACGATCCGCAGCTTGTCGTCGGTAACGGCGGCTGCGCGGTCCGAGCGGGCAACGATGAGGGCCTGTATGCGCTGCCGCTCGGCATCCTCCGCGGCCGGGCCGGCGGGCAGCAGGCGCAGCACGGTTTCATCGCCACTGCGAAGGGCCTGCACCGTCACCGGCGCACCGCCGGCAAGGGACATGACCGGCGCATCATCGTCGCCCGCGGCCTGTGTGCGGGCGAGGCAGCGGGCGAGATAATCGGCCGGCACGAGCGCGCCGAGCGGCATGCCCGGGCCGGCGCCGGCCGGCAGGCCGAGAAGACGCGCGGCGGCCGGGCTGAGGCAGGAGACGGTGCCATCGGCGGCTGCAATGACAATGGCTTCGCTACCGCTGCCGATGGCAGCGAGCAGCGCCGGAACCGAAGGAGAAGAACCTTCGGGAACAGCCATTATTTCAGCCTTCTGGCAGTCATCTGCCCTCTCGCGGCGAACGATGGTCGATGCCGCATACAGAGGCGGATTCACGCTGACGCCGGCGTGCGCGCACAGAACAGCGACAGGCCGTCGGCAGTACGATTCGGTCCGCCCCCGCGCGACCGCGTAACAAGGCTAACCCAGCAGGGGTAACCGGGAAATTGCTTTTTCAGATTTTCCGGTTGGTCGCTGCCGGGCGCCGTCGGCCGTTCAGTGCCCGCGGAAGACGGGTTTGCGCTTTTCCTCGAAGGCCGAAATGCCTTCCTGATAGTCGGCGCTCTCGTACACCGTGCGGCGCATATCCTGAATGCGCTCGAACACCTGCGCGGCGATCGGCTGGAAATCGGTCAGCACGCGCAGCTGTTCCTTGATCACCGCCACGGCCAGCGGCGCCTTGGTGGCCATGTGGTGGGCGATGTCGAGGGTGAACGTCTCAAGCTGATCTTCGGGCACGAGGTGATTGACCACGCCCCACTGCATCGCCACGTCGGCCTTGATGGGCGAGGCGGTGAAGAACATTTCCTTGATGAGGTTCAGCGGCAGGCGGCCGAGGAAGTGCAGCAGGCCGGTGGTGTTGTAGGGCAGGCCGAGATTGACCGGCGTGATGGCGAAGGTGGCCGTGCTGTCGGCCACGATCATATCGCACGACAGCACAAGGTCGAAGGCGCCGCCCCACACCGAGCCGTGCACCATGGCGATGACCGGCATCGGGAACGAGCGGATTTCGCGCAGCGTGCGCTCAAGCGGATCGGCATAGCGCAGCGGATCGACGCCGCCGCGCGGCAGTTCGGAAATATCGTGGCCGGCCGACCACACGCGGGTTCCGGCATCGGCACGCAGCACGACCACGCGGGCACCCTCAGCGGCAAAGGCATGCAGCGCGTCGGTGATGCCGTCGAGCAGTCCTTCGCTGAGCGCATTGCGCTTTGCCGGATTCTTGAGGGTAATGATCCCTACTTTGTCGACAATAGTCGTTTCGACGAAGGATTCCGGCGGGGCGACAAAAGGTTCGCTCATTCAGGCTCTCCGGGTAAGGCAATCGGCCCGCTATCCTGACGGGCTGTCGTGTCGCCTGCAAAGCGCGTTTTGGACGCGCTCGCCGTTTGCGGCTGCAATTTGGGGGGCTGTTGCCCTCATACACCAAACGGGAAGGTCACGGTCCGGCTCCGCGTCAGGGCATCGGCTTCGCCGGGCGCGAGGATGCCGACGGGAACGAGCAGGCGCGCGGCTTCCGGCGCCACGGCTGCGGCCAGCGCCGGACTGCCATCGTGCCAGAAGGCGGCCGTTGCCGGGTGGCCGGCGAGCGCGGCGGCGGCATCAGGTCCGCCGCGCACCACGGTCAGCACCCCGGCGGGCAGGGCGGCGGCCAGTTGCGCCACGTCTGCGCCGCCGTCATGCGGGCTGACGAGGACGACGCGGTTGCCGGCGGTCAGGAACGGCAGCACCGTGAAGGCCAGCAGGCCGGCATCGACCGGCTGCGACACGGCCAGACCGACGATGCCGCGCGGATCGGCCGAGGCCAGCGTCAGGCAGCGCGCGCCGTGCTGCAGCAGGGCGCCGGCCGGCGCCGTCCGCAGGCCCGCGGCAAAAAGCCGGATCATCTCGGCCAGACCGGCTTCGAGGCTGCCGGCCAGAGCGGTCAGCAGGCCTGCCCGCTCGGCCGCCGCGGCCGTGCTCCAGCCGCCCGCCCGGCCGGCCCGCTCCACGGCCGCCACGGCCTGTTGCGCGCCCGCCGCATCGCCGGCCGGCCAGACCCCGGCGGCCGGCCCGGGCAGGATGCTCTTCCGCCAGCTTGCGAAGCCGGCGAGGCCGCCGCTGGGCGCGGTGCCGCTGTCGCCACGCCCGGCCAGCGGCAGTTCGGGGGCGGGCGAGGGCGCCATGTTGATCCAGACGCCGCCGGCCTCCAGCCGCCGGGCCACGTCGTGCGCGAGGTCGAGCGACTGGGTCCACACACTGGCGACGAAGGCGAAGCGGCCGGCATTGGCCAGCATCGCCGCCTCGTCGGGGGTGCGGAAGGTGATGAGCCCGGCGACCGGCGCCGTCAGCGGCGCGCGCAGAAGCGCCGCGCCGGGGCCGATGCCGGTGACGAGCAGGGGGGGTAGCGCCGTGTCGCCGGCAAGGGCATCGGCCGGGTGGACGAGCGCACCGTCGGCGATATCGGCGGCGAGGGCCGCCCGTGCCGCCCCGTGCGAAGCCGCCGGCGGCAGCGGGCCGATATCGGTTTGCAGATCCAGCGGGTCGCCGGCGACGAGCCGGCCGAGCCGGGCGTGCAGGCGAGCGACGAGGCGGGCCGAAATGCCCTCTTGCACCAGAAGGCAGCGGCAGCCGGCCAGCCCGAGCCCGCGCGGTCCCCATGCCGCCTCCGCGATGCCGTCGGCGGCGGCATCGAGGTCGGCGTCTTCGAACACGATCAGCGGCGCGGGCGCCCCGGTGCAGAACACCGCCGTCAGGCCGCGCGCGGTGGCAAGGGCGGAAAGGCGGCGTGCCTCGTCCGGCGCGGCGGCGCACCACAGGTAGCTCACCGCCGGTTCGGCAATCAGCGCCGCAACGGTCTCTTCACCGCCGGGCAACACCGAAAGCGTGCCGGCCGGAAGGCCGGCGGTCGCGGCGATATCGGCCAGCATCAGCAGGGCCGGTGCGGCAGCCGGCGGCACGGCGGCGACCACGGCGTTGCCGGCGGCAAGGGCTGCCGCCACGGTGCGCCCGAACCACTCCGCCGCGCCCCACAGCGGCAGCGCGACGGCCACGACACCGTGCGGACGGGTGCCGCTCTCGGTGCCCTCGCCCGCGCCGAGCGCCAGCGCCGCGTGATAACGCAGGCCGGCGACAAGGGCCGGCATTGCCGCCTGCAAACCGTCGCGCAGCGGCCGGCCGGTGGCGAGCGTGTCCAGCAGAGCAAGCCGCCGCAGGCTGCGGTCTGCAGCATCGGCAAAGCCCTCCAGATGGGCTGCCCGCAATGCGGCGCTGAGGCCGGCCCAGCCGGCCTGCGCTTCGGCCGCCGCCTGCACGGCCGCGCCCGCCCCGGACGCTCCGGCGATCGCAAGGCGGACAAGCGGCTGGCCGGTGGCGGGGTTGACGACGGCCTGAAGGGCTCCGTCGCCGCCGGCCTCGGCCGTGCCGCCGATGCTCGCCCGAAGAACGCCGTCGCGACGGCCGAGCCAGTCGAGGACCTCGGCCGGCGATTGCAGGGAGGGGCCGGGAGCCATGGTTGCGAGGGCCTCGCGAATGAGGGCGGGATCGGCAGAGGCCATGGGTACGGGAGAGGCTGAGGCCATGGGGAACAGTCCTTCAGGCGCGGCGCACCGCAGCAGGCAGCTTGCCGGAAAGGCGGATGAGGCAACCGTCGCCCCGCCGCCGCAGGATTGCAGGGCGACCGGCTGTCAGGCCGGGGCGTGATAGCCGGGCACCGGCGGGCGGCCGGTGACGAGGGTTTCAAGCGCCCGCTCGATATCGGCCAGCAGGGAACTGGCCCCGATGCGGAACAGATCCGGCGCCATCCAGTCCGGGCCGGCCTCGGCGCGCATCAGCCCCAGCCACGCCAGCGCATCGGCCGCCGTGCGCAGGCCGCCGGCCGGCTTGAAGCCGACACGCCAGCCGGTGCGGGCAAAATAATCCTGCGCCGCGCGCACCATCGTCAGGCTGACCGGCAGCGTGGCGTTGACATCTTCCTTGCCGGTGGAGGTCTTGATGAAATCGGCCCCGGCCATCATCGCCACCATGCCGGCGCGGTAGACATTCGTCAGCGTCCTCAGGTCGCCCGTGGCGAGGATGGCCTTGAGGTGGGCCTCCCCGCAGGCCGCCCGCATGGCGGCGACTTCGTCATAAAGCGCTGCCCAGTCGCCGGTCAGCACATGGGCGCGGGTGATGACGATATCGATTTCCGCCGCGCCCTCGCTCACCGCAAAACGGATCTCGTCGAGGCGGGTGGAAAGCGGCGTCAGCCCGGCGGGAAAGCCGGTGGCGACGGAGGCGACAGGAATGCCGCTTCCCTCCAGCGCCCGCACAGCCGGTGCCACCATGGTGGGATAGACGCACACCGCGGCCACCTGCAGCGGCGCATCGGCAAAACCGAGGGCCGCCGACAGTTCCGGCCGCAGCGGCCGGCGCGCCTTGCGGGCAAGGCGCCCGACGCGGCCGGGGGTGTCGTCGCCCGCCAGTGTCGTCAGGTCGATGGCCCGCAGCGCCTGCACCAGCCAGGCTGCCCGATGGGCGCCGGCCGGCAGCGGCCGGGCGGCGAGCGCGGCAAGGCGCCGGTCTGTCGCCGGCCGGTTGACGGCGACATCCGCAAACCAGGCCGGATCGAGCGCCATGCCGGGATTGCGATCGCCGGCGTGGCAGGCACCGCGGGCCGCAGGGGGCGGAGGCGGGTTCAGCATGACGGTTTCTCTCGGAAACAAGGGCAGGTCCGCGGCGTTCGGGCAGGACGCTGCCGCCCGGTGCCGGCTGGCGCGCCGGACCGGGGCCGGCGGCCCCGGTTGGGAATCAGGCGAGCATGGCGGCGATGATGTCGGCGAGTTCGCCGGTCGCCTTGCTCATGGCGCGCACATTGTCCTGCGTGCTGCTGCCGGCCGGCGGCACGGAAAGCCGCACGGCCCGCGCCGCAGTGCTGCCGCCCCGCATGACCGCGACCTGCGCCACCATCAGGATGCTGCCGTCACGGTCGCGATCCAGACGTTGCAGGCTGACCTCCACGACGGCATTCGGCGTCACCGAGAGGGTGCCGGTGTCGTTGTAGACGAGCGAGCCGGGCAGGCGCTGGCTGAGGTTCTCGGCCAGAACGCGGCTGAACATGGCGCCGAACGGATCGCCCCAGCGCTGGTTTGCGGCGATATCCACCCGGCTGTCGGCCGTCGAGAGCACGATCTGCGGCCGGTCGAGATAGCGCGCCAGCCCGATTTCCCGCACTTCGACGCGGGCCGGACCGCCGCTGCGCGGCGCGCCATCGACCGGCGACAGCGTGTAGAGCACCGGATCGGGCGAGGCGCAGGCCACGAGACCCGGTGCGGCCGCGCCCAGCAGCAGGCCGGCGACGGCGTGGCGCAGAAGCCGGCGGGTGCGGTGTGGTCTCATTGGTTCCCCTTTCCGGTGCGGCCGAGGATGAGGGCTTCGGGATGGGCGCTGAGCAGGTCGGCGACGACCCGCACCGACCGCGCACTGTCGGTGAACTCCCCGATCATGCGGTCAAGCTCCCGCTTGAAGCGCGAACCGGCGCCATACCCCTTGTCGACGGAGCCGACGAGGGTGTTGATCTGTACCACAGCCTTGTTGAGGCCGGTGGCAATCTGCGGCAGTTGCTGCAGCGCCGGTGTGATCTGCGTATCGAGCTGCTTCATCACCGACTGCATCTGCGTCATCGCACCGGCCAGCGCATCCAGAGACTTGCGCAGGTCGGGCGAGTTCAGCAGCGTGTTGGCGCCCTCCAGCGATCCGTTAAGATTGTCGGCGATCTGATCGAGCGGCAGACGGGCGATCTTGTCCATGATGTCCGTCGCAGCCCGGCTGATGCTGTCGATCTGCGGTGGCACGCTGGGAATGATCTCCTCGCCGGCAACAACGCGGATGCCGGCTTTCTTGGCCTGCGGGAAGAAATCCAGCGCCAGCACCTGCTGCCCGGTGAGCAGGTTGGCGCTGCGCAGCTGCGTGCGCATGCCCTTGCCCACCATATCGCCGATGGCCTTGCGCAGCGCCGGATCGCTCAGCTGATCGTCGGAAAGGCCAATGCGGCCGGGTTCAAGCTCATAATTGACAGGAACGCGGAAAACATTGTTTTCTTTGTCATATTGCAGCGTCACGTTGGTGACTGTGCCGATAGTGATGCCATAGATCTGCACCGGCGATCCGGCACCGAGGCCGCGCACGGACGAGCCCTCGAAATAGGACACATAGCGCAGCCGGCGATGGTAGCCGGAGGCGATGGCCGCGGCCTGATCCTGATAGAGCTTGAATTCCGTTCCCGCCTTGGCCTGCGCGGTCTCGCGCAGTGCCTCCGGCGTGTCGAAGGCGATGCCGCCGGCAAGCACCGCCTCCAGCGATTCCAGTTCAAAGCTCACACCTTCCGCGCCGAGCTGCACGGCGAAGCCGGAGGCATTCCAGAAGTTGGTCGCATCGCGGACATAACGGTCATAGGGCGCGCGCACGAACACATGGATGGAGACGTGGTCGCCCATGTCCGAAGGGTCGTAGCCCAGCACCTGCCCCACGGTGAAATCGCGGAAGAACACCGGCGAACCGGGGCTGAGCGAGCCGAGCCGGCTGGCGGTGACGACAAACGCCGTTCCGGGCACATCGGACTGGACGATGGGCGGCTGCGGCAGACCCTGAAACTTATGCCGCTCCTCGCCGCCGGGGGCGCCGGGATCAACGGCGATGTAGGCGCCGGACAGCAGGGTATCGAGACCGGAAATCTGCGTGATGCTGGCCCGCGGCTTCACCACCCAGAAGCGGGCGTGGCTGGTGAGCACATGGTCTGCGTTGCGGTCCATGCGGGCAGTGACCACCACATGGCGCATATCCTCGCCCAGTGCCACGGTCTGCACCGTGCCGAGCTGGACATTCTTGTATTTGACCGGTGTCTTGCCCGCCTCGATGCCGTCTGCATCGGAAAAGCTGATGGTGATCAGCGGCCCCTGCTGGGACAGCGTGCGCCAGCCCAGAAACGCCGCGATCAGGGCGGTGACGATGGGGATAATCCAGACCATCGAAATGCGCCGGTTGCGCCGGATCGTCGGCTGGCCGATCGGCGCGGGGCCGGCGTCTTCGGGCGGGAGGGAATGCGGATCACGGGGTGTATTCATCGTCGCTCACTTGAGCCGGCGGGGCGGGACGGCGAAGGCGGGGCGGGCGGCTGCCGGGGGCGGCCGGCTGTACAGAGCGCGGGCTGCGGTCATGACGGCGGCCCTGCGGAGGACGTGTGCGGCGGATGCTGCGCCGGCGTGCCGTTGCGGCCGGCCGCATCCCACATCAGCCGCGGATCGAACGATTCTGCCGCCAGCATCGTCAGGACAACGACGCTGGCAAACGAGATGGCGCCGAGGCCGGGCTCAATGGTGGCCAGATTGCCGAGCCGCACCAGCCCGACCAGAATGGACAGCATGAAGACATCGATCATCGACCAGCGGCCGATGGCGTCGACGATGCGATAGAGCTGCGTGCGGTCGCGCAGCCGCGCCGGCGAACGGCACTGGGTGGTGATCAGCAGCGTGACCAGCCCGACGAGTTTCAGCACCGGCACGGTGATGGAAGCGAAGAACACCAGCAGCGCCAGCGGCAGCATGTTGGCATGCACCAGTTCCACCACCCCGCTCAGGATGGTGTCGGGCGCGCCGCGTCCCATCGAGATCACGGTCATGACAGGATAGAGATTGGCCGGCACATACAGAATCGCCGCCGCGATCACGAGCGCCCAGGTGCGGTTGAGGCTGTTGGGCTTGCGGGCATGAAGCGGGGCGCCGCAGCGCGGGCAGGAGGCCTCGAACGGTCGCGGGCGGCTGACCAGTCCGCAGCATTCGCATCCGACCGCGCCCTCCAGCGACCCGAGCGGCGCGTCGGCCTCGCTGCCGCGGTCGCGGCGGTCGATGGCCGCCCATACGACCTCCGGGTCCAGCACGAGATCGGCGGCGACGGTCGCAATCATCACCCCGGCAAAGGCGAACACCGCGATGCCGACCTCCACGCTCGCCATGTCGATGAGCTTGGCATAAGCCACCAGCACGGCCAGCAGGAACACCTCGATCATCGACCACGGCTTCAGCCGCGCCGCCCAGCGGAACACACTGGCCAGATGCCGCGGCGGCCGCCGCATCCGCAGCGCCAGCAGCACATAAGACGTCGCCAGCAGCCGGGCCACCGGTGCGATCAGCGTGGTGGCGGCAACGAGGGCCGCCAGCTGCCAGAAGCCCTGCTGATCGAGCTCAAGGGAGCCGGTCGTCAGATCCGCGGTCACATTCTGGCCGGAGATCGACATGGTGAGGAAGGGCGTGAACGTTGCGATCGTGAACAGCAGCAGCGCGCACAGCGCCAGCGCCAGCGAACGGTCGACCGGATTGCGGCGCGAACGCCGCAACAGCCCGTCGCAGCGCTCGCAGCGCGCGGCATGGCCCTCGGGCAGATCGGGCAGATAATGCATACGGCCGCAATCGGGACAGGCGCGCAGCAGCCGGGCCGGCACATGAAGCGCCAGATCGTCAGGCCGGCCTGCGGAAGCGCCGGCCTGAGGGACGCGATCGCCCGCTGCCACCGTCTTAGTCACTGACAAATCCTCAAACTGCATCCCCTCCAGGCGGCGCCGGTGCCCTCGGTCCCGGTCCGGGCGGCTCCATGACACCGCGACCCGATAAAGACACGGCGACCCGACAAACCGGGCGCCCCGACATCCTGTGCCGTCCGCCGAACCGACCGCCCGCGCCCGTGTGCCTTGCCCCCGCACCCGGACCGGTCAGCCATTCATTGTCTATGCACGACTCTGTCCGCGCCGCCAGAATAGCAAAAGCCATGCCCGCCGTCCGCTCTGCCGGCACCGTCCCGGCGTTGCGTCGTGACCGGAGGTTGCCGCCGTATGGACAGAACGTGCGGATGCGGTCGGTCAGGCCCGCGATGCGACGGCAACGACGCTCCGATTCCCATTCCGGCGTGATTTGCCGGCGAAGCGCATCACCTTTATCCACAGCGGAAACGGCGTCGGAAGTTCAGGAAATCCGGGCATGAGTGGCCAGTCCGTTCATGTCCTGTTAACTTCTTTTCCCCCGGCGGTCCGGATTGATCGCTTCGGGGCGGTTGACGTTGTGAGGGGTGGCCCTTATAAGCCGGGTCACTGACGGGGCGGCGCTG
>NZ_DAISHT010000014.1:0-1187 GCF_036822375.1 Pseudoxanthobacter sp.
TCGCTGCGCTGGTGCAGAGCCCGGAGCGGCTGAAGCTGCTGCTGATCCTGACCGTATGCGATATCAAGGCGGTCGGTCCGGGGGTGTGGAACAACTGGAAGGCGCAGCTGCTGCGCACGCTGTTCTACGAGACCGAGCCGCGGCTTGCCGGCGGCCACAGCCGCGTTTCCCACACCGAACGGGTGGCCGCCGCCAAGGCGGAACTGTCCGATGCACTGTCGGACTGGCCGGAGGTGGAGCGGCTTGCCTATCTGGAGCGGCACTATCGGCCTTACTGGCTGCGCGTCGATATCGCCAGCAAGGTGGCGCATGCCGCGCTGGTGCGGGCGGCCGACCGCGAGCGGCGCCGCCTTGCCACCGCCGTGGAGGTGCGCAGCCGTCACGACGTGACCGTGATCACCGTTCTGGCGCCTGACCACCCGCGCGTGCTGCAGGTGATCGCCGGGGCCTGCACGGTGGCGGGAGCCAACATCGTCGACGCCCAGATTTTCACCACCACCGACGGACTGGCGCTCGATTCCATCGCCATTTCGCGCGAGTTCGCCGACGACAACGACGAGACCCGCCGCGCAAAGCGCATCAGCGACCTGATCGAACGGGCGCTGACCGGCACCGAGCGCCTGCCCGACCGCGTCGCCCGCAAGCTGGCGGGCAAGCCGGGCACGCGGCCCTTTACCGTGCCGACCGAGGTGCATATCGACAACGCCTCGTCGGAGCAGTTCACCGTGCTGGAGGTCGCCGGCCTCGACCGTCCGGGCCTGCTTTATGACCTGACGCGGGCGCTGTCGGATCTCAACCTCAACATCACCTCGGCCCATATCGCCACCTTCGGCGAGCGGGTGGTGGACGTGTTCTATCTGACCGGCCTTGCCGGCCAGAAGATCACCGCTGCCGCCACGCAGGCCGCGATCCGCCGCCGGGTGCATCAGGCCTTCGACGGACCGCCGACGCAGGCCCGGCTTGCGGACCCGGACCCCGAGGCTGCTGTCGCAGCCGGCACGGCGGCCGACGACCGGGCGGCCGGGAAGAGCGCACCCCGCGACGGCGACAAGGCCGAGGGCCGCCCCGCCGCCGCCCGGGCCGATGCGGACAAGACCGCCGCCACCGGCAAGGCCGCGGCAGCCCGGGCCGATGCGGGCAAAGGCGAGGCAGGCAAAGGCGAAACAGGCAAGAGCGAGACGGGCAAG
>NZ_DAISHT010000014.1:1287-23931 GCF_036822375.1 Pseudoxanthobacter sp.
TGCCTGCCGTCCTTTGCCCGAAGGCCGCTGAAAAGGCGCGGCCGCCCGGTTGCGGCATGGCCGGTGCGCAGGCGGGGCCGCGGCGCCTGAAAAGGTGGACTTCCGGCAGAAGCCCGCAACCGGCAGGAGTTCGTCAGGCAGGAGCCCGCCAACCGTCGGGAGGCTGTCAGGAGCGGCTGCGAAGAGTTTCCGGGAAAATGCAGAGGCCCGGGAAAAGCACCGGCGTCGCGCGCCGGGAGCGACCCGGCATGCGCGATCCGTGGGCGATCTCCGAAAAGCCGCGATCGCTCGCACGTCGCTCTCCGGCGAGTGAGGCCTCTCTCCCGGGCTCTCAGGTGCCCCGGGCTCTCAGGCGCGGCCTCTGGCGATGCCTGAGGCGACGGCGCCCGGACGCCATGCCCGCGCGTCATCCCGCGGCGTATCATGCCGGCGCGTCACACCGGATACCGGCGCGTCATACAGGCGCGTCGTGCCGGCACGTTATGGCACACGCGCGTCATAACACCGGCTCGTCCTGACACCGGCGTGTCCCGGCACAGGGGGCCGGGGCATAAGGCATAAGGTTCCGGCGCCACTTCAATTCCCCCGCCGCCAGCCTTGCGGCGGCGACGGGGGCTGCCTGATGCGGCCGCACAGCCGGCAATCGGCCGGCCGGTTCCCCCCCTGACCGGCTGTCGCCGGCGGGCCGCTCAGTGCAGCGCTTTCAGGTAGGTCTCGATCTCGAACACGGGCTCGTTGGTGAGGTCCTTGTCGAGCTCGGCCACCACCGCGTCGGCGGTGCTGCCGGTGTGGCTTCGCAGGCTCGCCAGCATGCGCGGGGGGGCCACCAGCACGAGCCGGGCGCAGCGGCCCGCCTGATGCAGGGCCGCAACCTCGGCCATCACCTCTTCGGCGAAGGCCTCCTCGGCGCGGGCATGCCAGTCCGTGGCCTCGACGCTTGAGCGCACCTCCGCCACCCGCACACGGCCGGGCCGGTCAGTGCCCTGTTCGCGGGTCGGCGGGTTGGCGGGCGCCTGCAGCGTCTGCTCCACCTTCAGGTTCGGAAAGACTTCGTCGCCGGCATTGCGCAGAAACAGCGCCTTGTGTCCGTCGGCGACCACCACCAGCGTGTTCTGATGCAGCGCAAGAGCGTGGGTCATGATCGACCTCCTTATTGGCGTGGCCGATCATCAGCAAAGACCCGGAATGCCGCAAACTGCTTTGATCCGGATCAGAATCCGCGCGCTGTCTTCAGCCGCCGAAGCGCACGCCCGGCACGGCGAGCGGATTATCCGTCAGCGCGGTGCGGTCCGGGGTGTCGGGGGCAACGGCGCCGGTGAAGGCATCGAACAGCCCGCGCACGAAGCCCTCCGGCAGGTCGCAGGTGATGAACACCAGCCGCGAGCGGTGATCGTCGTCCGGCCAGCCGTCGAGCGCCTGCGGCGGGTGCAGCACATGCTGCACGCCGTGGATCACCAGCGGGCGGTCCGGGCTTTCGGCCACGTTCACGATGCCCTTCATGCGCAGCAGCTTCGGGCCGTGCTGCGAGCGCAGCAGGTCGAGGAACATGTCGAGCACGGCCATCGGGATCGGCCGGTCGGTCGTCATCGAGAACGCGCGGATGCGTGCATCGTGGCGGTTGACGTCGTGGCCGTGACCGTGGCCCGCATGGTCATGGTCATGGTCATGGTCATGGTCATGGTCATGGTCATGGTCATGGTCGTGATGGTGATGGCCGCCCTGCGGGCCGTAGCGCTCGCCGGCGAGCCAGCGCGCCACATCGGGAATCTTGGTGGCGGGGTCGAACAGGCCGCAGTCGAACAGGCTGCCGGGGGTCAGGGCATCGCGGTCGGCATCGATCACCGGCGCCGCGGGGTTGAGCTCGGCAAGGCGGCGGGCGAGCAGCAGCGGATCGGCGCCGAGGTCGTGGGCAAGCGCGGTCTTGGTCAGCACCAGCCGGTCGGCCATCGCCACCTGCTTCACGGCCTCAAGGTGATTGTCGAGTGTCGCCGCGCCGTTCACGGCATCGACCACCGTCACCACGCCTTCCACCCGGTAGCGCCGCGACAGGTAGGGATGCAGCAGCACCGCGTGCAGCACCGGCGCCGGATCGGCGAGGCCGGTGGTTTCGATCACCACCCGGTCAAGCGCAGCGAGGCGGCCGTTATCGAGATCGCGCAGGAAACCTTCCAGCGTGGAGACCAGTTCGCCGCGCACCGTGCAGCACAGGCAGCCGTTGGAAAGCTCCACGATGCCGTCGCCGGCGCGGGTGACGAACAGGTGATCGAGCCCGATCTCGCCGAACTCGTTGATGATGATGGCGGTGTTCTTCAGCGCCGGGCTGACCAGCAGCCGGTTCAGCAGGGTGGTCTTGCCGGCCCCGAGAAAGCCGGTGATGACGTTGACCGGGATCGGCGCGCGCCGCGGCCGGGCGGCAGGCGTGCCGGCACCGGTTGCGGCGGCCTGCTCCGGCACGGCCGGATCAGGCACGGCTTGGCCCTGCACAGCTTGGTCCTGCATGGCGGTTCCCTTTTCCGGTCTGGCGCGTCAGGGCGCGGGCGCCGGATTCAGCATCGACGGCGGCAGCAGGTTGAGCGGCACGGATACACCGGGCTCCGCTGCCGAGGCAATGGACCTGGCGGCCGGGGCCTCCGCGGCGATCGCCTGCCCCACCACGGCGGCTGCCGGCCCGGCACCGTCGCCGGCCGGGGCGCGCCCCAGCGCCGCCCGCGCCGCCTTCGCCGCGGCGCTTGCGGCCGGCGAGGCCTTCTGCTGCGTCGTCAGGGCCGGAGCGGCCACCGCCGGCCCGTCATCGTCGTCGTCGCCGCCGGCCGCAACTGCGGTCGCCTGCGGGGCATCCGGCGACAGGCCGATGAAGACCGGCACCAGCGGCCGGCTGTAGCGGGCCGTGGTTTCCAGAAAGGTGGGCTGCGCCGGAGCCGCGGCGGCCTTCTCGCCCTTCTTCTTCTTCGGCTGCGGAGGCGCGGCCACCCACGACAGTTCCACCGCATTGGGGTTGGTCAGCGATGTCAGCACCTGCCCCTCGCCCGGCGCCGGGCGCTGGCCGCCGCACACGGCCGCCTTGCGGCTGAGCGGCGCCGGCAGGCCCGGCGGATTGCGGAAGGTGGCCAGCGTGGGGCTGGACGCGCGGCGGCGGAAGCTCTCGGTCATCAGCCGGGCGGCGAATTCGTCGCGTTCGCGGGCGCTGTAGGCTCCAAGCACCACCGCGATCAGCGTGCGCCCGCCGCGGGTGGCCGTGGCCACGACATTGAAGCCGGCATTGCAGATGAAGCCGGTCTTCATGCCGTCGCCGCCCTGAAAGCGCTCGACGAACCGGTTGTGGGTGCGGATGACGCTGCCGCCGAGCTTGAGCCCGGTGATGGAAAACAGCCCGCGGTGCTCGGGAAACTCGTTGAGGATGGCGCTCGCCAGCACCGCCATGTCGCGCGCCGTCGTCACCTGCGCGTCGTCCGGCAGGCCGTTGGGGTTCTGGAAACGGGTGCGCGTCATGCCGAGGCGGGCGGCCTCGCGGTTCATCTCCGCCACGAAGGCGCTTTCGCTGCCGCCCACGGTTTCGCCCAGCGCCATGGCCATGTCGTTGGCCGACTTGACGATGACCATCTTCAGGGCGTTGTCGACCGTCACCACGGTGCCGGGCCTGAAGCCCATCTTGCTCGGCGACTGGCCGGCCGCGTTGGCGGTCATGGTCACCGGGCTCTGCAATGTCAGCCGCCCGGCGCGGATGGCGCGGAAGGTGACATAGGCCGTCATCAGCTTGGTGATGGAGGCGGGATACCATGGCTGGAACGGATCGCCGTCGGCCAGAACGGCGCCGGTGCGCTGGTCGACCACGATATAGGAGCCGATGTCGGCCCGGGCCGGGCTGAGGCTGGCGACCGCGGCGGCAAAGATCAGGGCCGTCGCCAGAAGCAGGGAAAAGGCGCGGTGGGCGGGCAACAGGCTCCCTCCGGGTTGAGCAGGCACGGACGGCACGGGCGGGGCGCGAAGGCACGAACAAACAGCAGGCACGAACGGAAGACGCGAAGGCACGGGCAGAACTTGCCGGCAGGGCAGAACTTGCCGGCAGATGGACTTGCCGGCAGATAGGCCTGCCGGTCGCGACGCCGGCCGCCGGCATCCGGCGACACCCCGCCGGCCGGTGGCATGGCCTGTCGCCGCCGTGGCAGCGCGGGACAGCGCGCCCGGTGCGTGCACAGCAGTGGATCGGCAGCAGGCTTCTTGATACTCCATCGTCCGGTTCTTGGCAAAAACAAGACCGGAAGCGGGCTCTTTCCCGGCCTGCGGGCCCTCTCCGGCCGGTGCGCCCTTTCGCCGCCCTGCGGCGCGACCTATCTTGAGCGGCAGAGCGTGGTCCGCCGTCCGGCACCGGGCAATGCGCGGTGCGCCACGGCCGCCCTGTTTTTCCTTGTCTGGCGCGCGAGCGGTGCGGAGGCGCGACATGGCCCTTTCTGGCAGAGCACACACAACATGAGCATATTCAGGATGATGTTGCCCGCGGCCGCTCAGGCGCTGCCGGGCCGGGCAGAGCCGCTTCCCCCGCCGCGGCCGCATTTCGTCACCGGCCGGCCGCTGACGCCGCCATGGCCGCAGGGGCTGGAGGTGGCGGAATTCGGCCTCGGCTGTTTCTGGGGGGCGGAGCGGCTGTTCTGGCGGCTGCCGGGGGTGTGGGTCACCGCGGTCGGCTATGCCGGCGGCCTGACGCCCAACCCGACCTATCGCGAGGTGTGCAGCGGCCTGACCGGCCACGCGGAGGTGGTGCGCGTGGTATTCGATCCCGGGGCGGTGTCCTACGACCGCCTGCTGCGGGTGTTCTTCGAGGCGCACGACCCCACGCAGGGCATGCGTCAGGGCAACGATATCGGCACGCAGTACCGGTCGGTCATTCTCACCGCCGGGCCGCAGCAGGCGGCTGCGGCCGCCGCAGCGCGGGCGGCCTATGACGCGGCGCTGAAAAGTCGCGGCCTCGGGCCGGTCACGACCGAAATCGCGGCCGCCGGGCCGTTCTATTATGCCGAGGACGACCATCAGCAATATCTGGCCAAATACCCGGACGGCTATTGCGGCCTGAAAGGCACGGGCGTTGCCTGCCCGCTGCCGGGCCCGGAGGCGGCGGCCTGAGATGTCGTGCGGCCGTAATCGACGGCGGCTAATGGACAGGACGTGAACCGCGGTGCACGGCGGCCGTGCCGCCGGACGGCCGGCGGGCCGCATCGCCGGAAGCACTGCGTCGGGAGAAAGCTGGGATGAGTTCGCGTCTGAAGCGTCAGGAATCGGTGTCCCAGGGGCTGGAGCGCTTGCTGCGGCGGGAACTGGCGGCGGCGATCGACGCTCTGCACGATGCCGGCGAGACGCCCGAGGAGCGCGTGCACATCGCCCGCCGCCGGCTGAAGCGGGCGCGCAGCTTTCTGGTGGCGCTGGCGCCGGCCGTGGGCCGGCGGGCGGAGCGCGAGCGCCGCCGCATCCGCGATGCCGCCCGCCTGCTGTCGGCCACGCGGGATGCCGACGTGGCGGTAGAAACGGCCCGGGCGCTGGTGCTTCATGCCGGGCCGGAAGCCGAGGCGCCGCTTGAGCGGCTGGTGGCCGGCCTTGCAGCACGCGCGACCGACGGGCGCAACAGCCACCTGCCGCTCGACGATGCCACCAGAACGCTGGCGCGCACCGCCGCCGCCATCGACGATTTTCGCGTGCGCGGCGGAGATGGCGACGAGGAACTGCTGATCGATGCGCTGGGCGATGCCTATCGCGACGGCCGCCGGGCGATGGCCCGGGCGCTGCGCCATCCCGAGGCGGAAAACGTCCACGCCTGGCGCAAGCTCGTCAAGCACCGCTCGCACCTGACGCGGGCCGCCGGCAAGCGGCTTGCGGTGGCGACGCCGGCGGTGGGGGCGGCGCTGGACCGGCTCGGCGACGTTCTGGGCGATGCCAACGATCTCGCCGTGCTGGAAGCGATGGTGGCGCAGGAGCCGGGCCTTGCCGGCACGCCGACCGAGGCGGCCGCGGTCATTGCGCTCATCGCCGGCCGGCGCGAGGTACTGAAGGGGCAGGGCTTCGCCCTTGGCGAAGCGCTGTTCGGCGTGGCGCCGCGCCGTTTCCGCGCCGCTCTGGCCGCGCGCACCGAACTGCTGGTGCCGCCGGCGCCGTCCGCGCCGGCCCCGATGCTGGGCGGCGGCGCCATGGGCCTGCTCTCCGGCCGTCCGCCGCGGGAATCGGAGGAATAAGGCCGGACCGGCCGCTCACGCGGCCAGTCGCAGGGAGAGGCATGCCGTCAGGCGGTCTCCTTCTGGCGGATGATCAGCAGGCCGCGGTCGTTGCGGTGGGCGATCTGCCCGGCCAGCACGAGGGTCGTGGTGGTCGGTTCCTCGATGAGGGCCGGCCCTTCCACCGGCTCGTCGGCGGGCAGCAGATCGCGCTCGAAGACCGGGCATGGCGTCCACCCCGCTCCGGCGGCGCGGAACACCAGCCGGGTGCCGCGTCGCGCCCCGTCCAGCGTCAGCCCCCCGGTGTCGAGCACCGGACAGGAGATGACCGGGCTGTCGAGTTCGGCGACGAGGTGCAGGCCGGTGATCTCGATGGCCGTGTCCGGCAGGGCGAAGGAATAGGCCTTGCGGTGCGCGGCGTGGAAGCGGGCGGCAATGGCCGCCTCGTCCAGTGCGTCTTCCCCCGAAGCCCCGTTACGCGGCAGTCCGTCGCTGATGGCCGTGGTGACCGAGTGTTCCTGCCCGCGATAGCGCAGCTGCAGGGCAAGCGAACAGGCGGGCCCGGCGCCGGTGTCGTGGCCGAAGCAGGCGCCGGCCGCCTTCCGCAACGCGGCAACCTCGGCTTCAAGGTCGGCCATGTGGGCGCGGTCGAGCGGGCGGAACCACGTCTTGCGCAGGTCGGCGCGCGGCCGCGCCGCCAGCATGCCCCAGGCGGAAAAGACGCCGGCATGGGCCGGAATGACCACCCGCCTTGCCCGCAGTTCGCGCCCGAGGCTGGCGGCAAACAGCGGCCCGGCGCCGCCGGTGACCAGCAGCGTGAAGTCGCGCGGGTCATAGCCGCGCTGGATCGTCACCAGCTTCAGCGCGTTGATCATGCTGGCTTCCGCCAGATCGACGATGGCCTGTGCGGTGTGGTCGGCATCGAGGCCGAGGCGCGCGCCCAGTGCCGCCATCGCTGCCCGGGCGGCGGCCACGTCGAGCCGGATCTGGCCGCCGGCGAACGTCTCCGGGTCGATCACGCCGGTCAGCAGCCGGGCGTCGGTCACCGTCGGTTCCGTGCCGCCGAGGCCGTAGCACACCGGTCCCGGCCGCGAGCCGGCGCTTTCCGGCCCGACGGTGAGGGCGCCGAAGCCGTCGACGCGGGCAATCGAACCGCCGCCGGCGCCGATCTCCACGATATCGACCACCGGCACCTGAACCGGGTACCCCGGCGAGGTGCGGCTCCACTCCATGCGATAATCGGAGAAGACGCGCGGCCGGCCGCCGACGATGACCGAGCATTTCGCCGTGGTGCCGCCGACATCGAAGGCCAGTACGTTGGGCTCGTCCAGCAGTTCGCCGATGCGGGCGGCGCCGGCAATGCCGCCGGAGGGGCCGGATTCGACGAGGTTCAGCGGCGTTTCGGCGGCCTGCGGAAAGGTCGAGACGCCGCCGTTCGACAGCATCGCATAGGGCTGGCAGCCGATGCCGCCGTCTGCAAGCCGTGCCTCCAGACGGGCGAAATAGTGCGTGATGATCGGCTTCACATAGGTGTTCAGCACCACGGTGTTGGCGCGCTCGTATTCGCGCCACAGCGCGGAGACGGCGTGGCTGCAGCAGATCGTCAGCCCCGGCAGGGCTTCTGCCAGAAGCTGCGCGCATTCGGCCTCGTGCGCCGGGTTGGCATAGGCGTTGAGAAACAGGATTGCCACGGCCGCTGCGCCGGCGGCGCGGATGGCCGCGGCCGCGGCCGCCACGTCGGCGGCATCGAGCGGGCGGTGCACGCGGCCGTCGGCATCGATGCGCTCGCTCACCTCGAAGCGCAGCGCCCGCTCCACATAGGGAACCGGGCTGTGGAAGCGCAGGTTGTAGAGGTCGGGCCGGTTGCCGCGGCCGATTTCCAGCACGTCGCGGAAGCCGCGGGTGGTGACGAGCGCGGTCTTCACGCCCTTGCGCTCGGTGATGGCGTTGATGACCGTCGTGCCGCCATGCACGAAGAAGCCGACGCGCTGCGGGTCGAGATCGCCGGCGGCGGCGGCAAGGCGGATCGTGTCCATCACCCCGCGCGACTGGTCGTCCGGGGTGGTCAGGCTCTTGGAGGCGCAGATCCGGCCGGTGGCCTCGTCATAGCCCAGAAGGTCGGTGAAGGTGCCGCCCACGTCGCTTGCCAGACGGATCATCGCTCACGCCTCCTCATAGCCGTAGATGTCGCGGGCCGCGGCGGGCGAGATCAGTCCGGCGCGCAGGTCGGCGGCGATGGCCGCGCGGTCGCGTCCGGCCGGCGGCCCCCAGCCGCCGCCACCGCCGGTGACGATGCGCACGATATCGCCCTTCATCAGCCGCCGTTCGCTGAGGCGGCCATAGGCGGTGACGCGGCCGGTGGCCGCCTCGACCACCTCGAAGCGGTTGAGCGAGCCGTCATGGCCGCCGGCGACGCCCCATGGCGGGGTGGCGTTGCGCCCGAAGCTGCCGGTCAGCACCGTGCCGTCGGCCAGCGTTTCATATTCCCGCACCACCCCGTAGCCGCCGCGGAAGCGCCCGGCCCCGGCACCGCCGGCAGTGTTGAAATCATAGCGCAGCACCCGCAGCGGGAACTTCGCCTCCAGAAGCTCGATCGAATAGTTGTAGGTGTCGCCGTCCGTCAGCGAGATCACCGCGCTGGCGCCATCCTGATCGGCCGCCGCGCCCCAGCCGCCGTGGGTCGGCTCGATGTGGATGAACTCCTCGCCGGCCGCGGTGCGGCCGGAGAGATAAATGACGCACAGCGAGGAATAGGAGCCGGCCGTGAAGCGGTCGGGCAGGAAGGGGGCGAGCGCCTTCCAGACCAGTTCGGAGGCCTGCACCGAGCCTTCGTAATACCACCCGGTGGGCGCGGGCTTTTCGGCCGTGAAGATGGTGCCCGGCGGCGCCGTCACCGTCAGCGGCCGGAACCAGCCCTCGTTGGAGGGATCGTGCGGGGCGACCATGGCCTTGAACACCGACTTCACGGCGGAATGCAGCGCACCGGCGCCGCAGTTGACGGGGCCGGCGACGGCCGGCGGACAGCCGGTGAAATCGGCTTCCACCCGGTCGCCGGCGATGGTGATCTTCACCCGCACCGGGATCGGTGCCGCGCTGACGCCGTCGCCGTCGATCACGTCGGTGGCTTCGTAGACGCCGTCCGGCAACGCGGCGATGACCGCGCGCGCGCGCCGCGCGGCGGTGTCGATGAGGGCGGCGAAGCTGTCTTCCAGCAGCGGCCGGCCATAGCGCGCCAGCACCTCTTCGAGGCGGGTTTCGGCAATGCGCACCGTGGCGATCTGGGCGTTGAGGTCGCCCATGGCGATCTGCGGCAGGCGGGTGTTCTCGCGGATGATGCGGAGGATCTCGTCGTTCAGCACGTCGCCGCGCGCCAGCCGGATGCGCGAGAGCCGCAACCCTTCCTGAAAGCTGGAGGTCGCGTCCGGCGGCAGGCTGCCGGGCACGGCGCCGCCGACATCGATCCAGTGCGCCACCGTCAGCGCCCATGCCACCAGCCCGTCCTGCCAGAACACCGGACGGATGATGGCGAAATCGCAGGCGTGGGTGCCGCCGTGATAGGGATCGTTGGTGACGAAGATATCGCCCGGCCGCACATCGCCGGGATAGGTGTCGATGACGGAGCGTAACTGGGTGCCGAAGGTGCCGGTGAACAGCGTGATGCCGTTGGTCTGGGCCACCAGTTCCGCGTCCGCCGTGCAGATGCCGCAGGCGAAATCGAGCACCTCGTAGATCACCGGGCTCATGCTGGTGCGCTGCATGACGATGCCCATCTCGTCGACGATGGACAGGAGCTTGCCCTGAACGATCTCCAGCGTGACCGGATCGACCGTCTGTCTCGTGTCGCTGTGCACGGTTCCGCCCCCTCGTGTGCGCGGGTGGCCGGCGCGATTCGCCGCCGGTTCAGGTCGCAAGGGTAACCGCTGCGGCGGCCGCTGTTGCCTACCCGAACGGGTGGGATGCGGCCTTGCGGTCAGGGGCTGGCCGCGCGCCGGTGCAGCGCCGCCATCAGCCCGGATTGCCGGGCCCGCGTCAGCGCCGCGGTGCGCGAGCCGGCGCCGAGCTTCTGGTAGATGTTGGTGAGGTGATATTTGACGGTGTTCTCGCTCACCTTCAGATCGCGGGCGATCGCCTTGTTGGAAAGCCCCTGTTCGAGGCGCAGCAGCACCGCCCCCTCGCTGCCGGTGAGGCGGGCGATGGCGCCGGCCCCGGTCCCGGCCGCGGCCGCGGGCACAAGGCGCTCGGCCAGCGCCAGCGCCGGGCCGAGGCGGCGGCGCACCAGCGAGCCGGGATCCAGAGCATCGGCATGGGCCCGCACGAAACGGACGAGCCCCGCGCCCTCCTCGGCAAAGGGCAGGCAATAGAGATCGGTGCGGTGGCTGAGCGCCAGCCGCTCCAGCGCGGCGGCGGCCGCCGCCGTGTCGCCGGCCGCGATCAGGATGCGCAGGCGCAGCAGCACAAGGCCGGTCAGCCGGCGCACGTTGGCGGCCGCGCCGGGGCGGGCGAGCAGCGCATCGAGCCTCCGCAGCGCCCCGCCCGCATCGCCGCGCGCCAGCGCCAGACGCGCCTGCAGTGCGGCGACCGGCGCCCCACGCAGGTTGACCGGGTCGGGGCCGCCGCCGCCGTCGTCGTCGGGGAGGGCCGGCGCCAGCAGCCGCGCGGCCTCCTCCGGCTGGCCGGTCCGCAACAGCATGTCCGCCCGCAGCAGGCCGGTCAGGCGGGCAAGGCGGCGGTAGCGGCGCCGGCCGGCGATGTTCTCGGCCTCCAGCAGCACGGCATCGGCATCCTCTCCGCGGGCGAGCGCGATCCGCATCCGCGCCTGCACCAGCGAGGCCAGCGGGTCGAACCAGCTGTCGCGCTGGCCGAGCTGGCGAAAGGCCTCCGCCAGTTCGGCCGGATCGTCGGGAAACTGCCCGCGTTCAAGGTCGACCTCGGCCAGCAGGGCTTTCGTCATCAGCGTCAGGTCGGCGCCGGGGCCGAGCTGGCGCAGGCAGTCCTGTGCGTGCTGCAACAGCGTCGCGCGGGCGTTCTCGCTCTGGCCGGACAGGAACTCCGCCTGCCCGATATGCAGCGGCAGGTGCGCGGCGCCGAAATCCGAACCGGCGGTGCGGAAGGTGGCGACCGACAGCCGGCCATAGCGAATGGCTGCCCCGAAGCGTGCGTCCTGCAGCGAACAGAAGCACAGCAGGTTCTGCGTGAGGGCGAGGCGCACCGGGTCGGCGGCCCGCGCATCGGCAATGTCTGCCTCCAGCCGGGCCACGGCTGCCGGCGCAATGGGGCGGTCGCCGTAGAGGTCCATCAGCGCCCCGATCAGCCGCAGTTCCGCCGGCAGGGTGTCGTCGTCCGCCGGCATCGCGGCGGCAACGGCGGCGGTCAGATCCTGCGCCAGATCGAGTTCGCCGCGCTTGGCGGCCGACACGGCAAGCCCCAGTGCGGTGCGCGGGCAGGCGGCGAAGTGCGCCGGCGGGAGCGCGGCGAGTTCGGCGAACTGGCGCGCGGTGCCGTCGCCGCCGCGATAGATGAGCCGCCAGCCGCCGCCGCGCTCCGTCACGCCGGCGGCGAAGGCGAGGTCGCCGGACCGCAGCGCATAGCGGATGGCCCGGCGCCATTCGCCGCGCTGTTCCAGAAAGACGGCGGCGCGCCGGCGCAGCGCGGCCAGATCGACGCCGCCCGCGGCGGCCTGTGCGGCCAGAAAACCGGCCACGATGCCGTGCAGGCGGCGCTCGTCCGGCGGTCCGCCGCTTTCCATCGGCAGCGCCAGCGCCTCCAGCAGGCCGGCGAGCCGGGCCGCGGGCGCCGGCCCCAGCGCGGCCGCCAGCACGTCGGGCCGCAGTGTTTCGAAGGCGGCGGCGGCGCAGAGCAGGGCGCGGTCGGCCGGTGCCACGCCGGCGACGATGCGCTGCGAAAGATAGGCCGCCATCTCGCTCCGGGTGCCGCTGAAGCCAAGCAGGTCGGCAATGTCCAGCGTGCGGGCGCGCAGCAGCAGCAGCGCCAGTTGCAGGGCCACCGCCCAGCCATCCACCTTGCGCGCGAAGGCCCGCCATGTCGCCGGATCGGGCAGCGGGCCGCCGGCCGGCCGGCCGGGCCCGCCAGCCGCGCCGAGGGCCTCGGCCTCGGCCTCCGAGAACCGCAGCGCCCCGGGCCCCAGTTCCACCAGCCGGCCTTCGACGCGCAGCCGCGAGACCGGCAGGCCGGCCGGCGTGCGGGAGGCGAGCACCAGCGTGACCGGCGGCGGCGGCTCCAGTTCGGCGATCCGGCCGAGCAGGCGGATCGTCGCCGGGGATTTCACGCGGTGGAAATCGTCGAGGATCAGGTGAACGGGTGCCGGCTGGGCCCGCATGGCCTGAGCGAGCCGGTCGGCGAGGCTGTCCGGGTCCTCGCCGGCAAGGGCGCCGGCGGGCGGGGCGTCGCCGCCGCCGAGCGCACCGATGAGCGCGCGGGCAAGGGTTGCGGCATCGGCATCGCTGCCGGGATCGGCCACCACCGCGCGCTGCCCGCGCCGGGCGAGGGCGGCCTGCAACTGGCGCAGAAGGGTCGACTTGCCGCTTCCGCCCGGCGCCTCGATGGTGACGAGCCGCGCCGCATCGCCGTCCAGAATCGCGTCGAGAAGGGCGGTGCGGATGACCTGATGCATGAAACGGGTCTGGCAGCGGGCCGGTCTGCTGAAGAACGGGTCGTAACGGGGCTGGCTGCGGCCCCGGCCGGCCCGCCCGCGGCGCCATCACCATAGCCGACGCGGCCGGCGCCGTCATGTGGCTGCTGCGCCTGCCGCCCGCTGCGCGTTCTCAGCCCTGCGGCGGGGCGCCCGCACGGCGCCGGGCGGGGCGGAGCCGCTCCAGCACCGTGAAGAAGGCCGGCACGAACAGCACGGCAAGGCCGGTGGAGGCCAGCATGCCGCTGACCACCGCGATGCCCAGCGACACCCGCGCCCCCGCCCCGGCACCGGAGGCCAGCGCCAGCGGCAGCATGCCGAGGATGAAGGCGAACGACGTCATCAGGATCGGGCGGAAGCGCAGCCGTGCCGCTTCCACTGCTGCACGGGCGGCATCGTGGCCTTCCGCCGTCATCTCGCGGGCATATTCCACGATGAGGATGGCGTTCTTGGCCGCCAGCGCGATCAGCAGCACGATGCCGATCTGGGTGTAGAGGTCGTTCGACATGCCGAGCGCTTCCAGCGCAGCGACGGTGCCGAGCAGCGTCAGCGGCACCGACAGGATGACGGCGAGCGGCTGCACCCAGCTTTCGTATTGTCCGGCGAGCACGAAATAGACCAGCAGCAGCGCAATGGCGAACACGACATAGAGCTGGTTGCCGACAAGCTGTTCCTGATAGGACATGGCGGTCCACGCCGTGCCCATCGACGGCGGCAGCGTCTTCTGCGCGATCTCGGTCATCAGGCTCATGGCCTCGCCGGAACTGAAGCCCGGGGCGGCAGACCCCGTGATGGTGGCCGCCGGATAGAGGTTGTAGAGCGTGATGAGCGGCGGGCCGGCTTCGTCCGCGATGCGCGCCAGCGCGCCGACCGGCACCATCTTGCCGTCCTTGCCGCGGACCTTCAGCTTCAGAATGTCGTCGGGCTCAAGCCGGTAGGCGGCATCGGCCTGCACATAGACCTGAAAGACCGTGTTGTAGCGGGTGAACTGGTTCACGTAGGACGAACCGACATAGGCCTCCAGCGCCTGAAAGACCTGCCCGACGGTGACGCCGAGCGTCTCGGCCTTGATGCGGTCCACCTCAAGACGGAGTTGTTTCACGCTGCCCTGAAAGGCGGAGGTTACGTGGGCAAGGCTGCTCTGGGTGGCGGCATTTCCGGCCAGCAGGTCGGCGGCGTCCTGCAGGGCGGCGAAATCGGCACTGCCGTTGCGCATCTCGGCCATCAGCGTGAAGCCGGAGGCGTTGCCGATGCCCTGAATGGCCGGCGGCAGCATGACCTGCGCCACGGCGGTATCGAGTTCGCCGAGCGTTTCCCGCACCCGGCCGCCGATGGCCGACAGGCTGAGATCGGCGGTTTTGCGCGCATCCCAGTCCTTCAGCACCACATAGAGCATGCCGGCATTGTAGAGCGTGGCATTGTTGTCGACCGGCGAAATGCCGGCGACGCCGATCACCGTGTCGACCCCGTCGACCTTGCGCACCCGCGCCACCGCATCGTCGACCACTGCGGCGGTGCGCTGGGCGGAGGCGGCATCCGGCAGGCGGATGTCGACGATGAAATAGCCCTGATCCTCATCCGGCAGGAAGGCCGTCGGCACCTGCGACAGGCCCCAGAGCGCCAGCCCGATCAGCGCCAGCCCGGCCAGCGTGGTGACGGCGGCGAAGGCGACGAGGCGGCGCACGACGGCGACATAAGCCGCCTCGCAGCGGGCGTAGCAGGCGTTGAAGGCGCGGCAGAGGATGTTGCGCCGCTCCGGCGGCACCGCCGGGCGCAGCCACAGGGCGCACTGGGTGGGCTTCAGCGTGACCGCATTCACCGCCGAGATCAGCGCCGTGGCGGCAATGACGAGGGCGAACTGCTGATACATCCGGCCCGTCAGTCCGCTCATCATCGCGGCCGGCAGGAACACCGCCATCAGCACCAGCGTGATGCCGACGATGGGGCCGGTCAGCTCCGACATTGCCTTCACCGCCGCATCGCGGCTGGAAAGGCCCCGCTCCATGTGCCGGGCCACGCCCTCGACGATGACGATGGCATCGTCGACCACGATGCCGATGGCCAGCACGAGGGCGAACAGGCTGGTGGTGTTGACGGAATAGCCCAGCAGCGCCATGGCCGCGAAGGCGCCCACGATGGTGACCGGCACCGTGGTGGCCGGCACCAGCATGGCGCGCCAGTCCTGCAGGAACAGCAGGATGACCGCCAGCACCAGAACGGCGGCGATGATCAGCGTCTCGTAAACCTCGTCGATCGAGGCGATGACGAACTTCGTGCTGTCGAACGGAACGGTGTAGTCCAGCCCTTCGGGAAAGGCTTTCGCCAGCTCCGCCATGCGGGCATTCACGCTTTCCGCCACGCTCAGCGCGTTGGCGCCGGACAGCAGCGAGATGGCGATGGCGGCCGAGGGCTTGCCGTTGAGCGTGGCCGTGGTGCCGTAGCTGGCCGCCCCCAGCTCCACCCGGCCGACATCGCGCACGCGCACGATCTTGCCGCCGCCCTCGTCCAGCACCTTCACCACGATGGACTCGAAATCCGGTACGTCGCTGAAACGGCCGGTGACGTTCAGCACATACTGAAAGCTGGCGGTGGCCGGGGCCGGGGGGCCGCCGACGAGGCCGGCGGTGACCTCGGCGCTCTGCAGGGCGATGGCGCCGGTCACGTCCGAAGGCACGAGGCCATAGGCCTGCATGCGCTCGGGATCGAGCCAGATGCGCATGGCATAGTCGCCGGCGCCCATCACCGTCACGTCGCCCACGCCCGGCAGCCGGGCCAGCTCGTTCTTCAGGCTGATGGTGGCATAGTTGGACAGGAACAGGTTATCGTAGCGCCCGTCCTGCGAAAAAAGCGTCACGAACTGCAGGATCGACGTGGACTTCTTCTTCACGCTGAGCCCCTGGGCGGAAACCGCCGCCGGCAGCTGGGCTTCCGCCAGCGCCACGCGGTTCTGCACCAGAATCTGCGCGGTATCGGGATCGGTGCCGATGCTGAAGGTGACCGTCAGCGTGTAGCTGCCGTCGCTGCCGCTGGTGGACTGCATGTAGATCATGCCTTCCACGCCGTTCACCTCCTGCTCGACCGGCAGCGCCACGGTGTCCATCACCGTGCGGGCGCTGGCGCCGGGATAGGTGGCGGTGACCTGCACGGTGGGCGGCACCACATCGGGATATTGCGCGACCGGCAGCGTGAGGAGCGACAGCGCGCCCACCAGAACGATCACCAGCGCCAGCGTGTTGGACAGCACCGGCCGGTCGATGAAGAAGCGGGAGAACATGGGCTCTGCTTTCGGGGCTGCCGTTGCGCCGGAGATTGCGCCGGGCTGGAGATTGCGCCGGATCGGGGATTGCGTTGCGTCAGGGATTGGCGGCGGCCGGCGCGGCCGCGGTCTGGCCGGCCGGCAGGGCGGCCATGGCGCCTTCGACCGGCTGCACCGTGTTGCCGGCAACGGCCTTCTGGATGGCCCCGATGACCACCCGGTCGCCGGCCGAAAGCCCGGCGGTGATGACCCGCAGCGGGCCTTCCACCGGCCCGGTGGTGACAGAGCGCTGCGCCACCACGTTGTCGGCCCCCACCACCATCACATAGCTGCCGGCCTGCGCCGACAGGATCGCGGTGTCGTTGACGAGCAGGGCCTTTTCCAGCCGCCCCACCGGCACCCGCACGCGCACGAACAGGCCCGGCACGAGCGCGATATCCGCGTTCTCCAGCGTTGCGCGCATTTGCAGCGTGCCGGTCTGCGGGTCGAGGTTCGGGGCGATATAATCGATGTGGCCGGTGTAGATCTCGTCGCTGTCCGACGACAGCAGGATTTCGGCCGGCATGTCCGGCGCATCCTCGCGCAGGCTCTTCAGTGTCTTGCCGGCTTTTTCCAGCGTGTCGCGCAGGTCGAGCTGCTGCTGTTCCGTGATGTTGAAATAGATGTCGAGCGGGCTGACCTGAAGGATGGTCGCCAGCTTCGTCGGCCCGGACGAGCCGACCAGCGCGCCGACATCGGCCAGATGCCGGGTCACCACGCCGCTGAACGGGGCGGACACGGTGGTGTAGCCGAGCGAGACCTCGGCGATCTTCAGGTTCGCCTCGGCCGCCGCCACCTGCGCATTGGCGGTGTCGAGGGCGGCCCTGGCGTTGTCGACCTTGCTCTTGCTGGCAACGTCGCGTTCGCCCAGCGCCGACTGCCGGTCATATTCGAGCCGGGCATCGGTCTGGGTCGCGCGGGCTGCGTCCAGCATCGCGGTCTTCTGCGCCACCTCGGCCTGATAGGGCGCCTGCTCGATGCGGAACAGCTCCTTCCCCTTCTGCACGGCCTCGCCATCGGTGTAGTCGATGGCGGTCAGGAAGCCCTGCACCCGGGCTTCAAGATCGACCGAGGCGCTGGCGGCGGTGTTGCCGGTGAAGGTCGCATAGAGCGTGACCGGCGCTTCCAGCGGTGTGGCCACCGTCACCTTCGCCGGCGGCGGCGCCACATACTGGTTGCTCTCGTTGCAGGCCGAAAGCAGCATCAGGCAGAGGGCAGCGGCAGCCACCGGCTTTGGCGAAACAGGCATGTCTTCAATGACCTTGACGGGCGGTCCGGGCCTTTCGGCGCCGCAGCCGCAGTTTGCCGGGCGCCGGGCCGGCGCTGGTGATCGGGAGGCGGCAGCGCCGTCTGCCGGCTGCCGGAGAGGCTGAGGACGGGACCGGGACGGGGCGCCTCAGGGCCGCCCCGCGGGGGCGCACAGCGGTGGCCGCCGGCCACTCCGCCCCGGTTTCCCGTCCCCCGCGGGGTGCACCCCCCTTCGGCTGCGCACCCCGCGGAACAGGTTGGTCTCAGAGCGCGGGCAGCGTCGCTGCCGGCGGCAAAGCGGCTGCCGGTGTGTTGCGATAGACATTGCCGCCGCGCATGATGAAGGCCACGCGGGCGAGCGCGGTGATGTCCTTCAGCGGATCGCCGCTCACGGCGATCAGGTCGGCGTCCATGCCCGGCGCAATGGCGCCGATACGATCGGCCATGCCGAGCGCCCCGGCGGCGTTGACGGTCGCCTCCTGAATGGCCCTCATCGGGGTCTGGCCGGCCTTCTGAACGCGATAGATCAGCTCCGTCACCAGCCGGCCGTGGGCCCCCGCGCCGGCATCGGTGCCGAACACGATCCTGAGATTCTTGTGGGCGATGGCCTTTTTGTACATCGCCAGCTTTTCGGCAATGCTGTTGCGTGTGATCTCGAAAGCCTCCTCGGTATAATTGGAGGTTCCGAGAAATTTATTCTTGTTTTCAAGGTAGTTGTACGAGACGAGGGCGATCTCGGGCTCGAAATAGACGCCCTTTTCGGCCATCAGGTCCATTTCCTTGTCGGTAATGGCGCTGCCGTGGGCAATGGTCGTGCAGCCGCCGTTGACGGCCGCGGTGACAGCCTGCGGACTGTGGGCGTGCACCCAGCTGCGCTTGCCGAGCGCTCTGGCCTCGCCGCAGGCGGCGGCGATCTGCGCATCGCTCATCGTCTGCTGGCCGTGCTCGCGGATGCTCTTGGAGGCGAACAGCTTGATGACGTCGGCGCCTTCGGCTGCGAACCGGCGCACCTGCGCCCGGATTTCGTCCGGCGTGCCGCTCTTCTCCGTAATCGCGCCGATCGAGGTGAACACCCGCGGACCGGGAATGACGCCGCGGTTGATGGCATCGCGCAGCGGCTTGTCGGAAGGCGAGCCGATCGACAGCGAGTGCAGCCCCTGCACGGTGGTGAAGCCGCCCATCAGGTCTCGGTAGAGGTTCTCGTAGGCGTAGAGTTCGGCGACCGGTTCGGGTTCCAGCGGGTTCGCGATGCGGCCCTCGGCCGTGAAATGCGAATCGATGTGGACATGGGTGTCGATCAGGCCCGGCAGCAGCGTCATGTCGGGCAGGTCGTAGTCGCCCTTGCGGCCGGCAGCCGGCTCGATACGGGCGATGCGACCGCCTTCGATTACGACCAGCACATCGTTCTGCACGCCGCCGCGGCCGTCGATCAGGCTGCCGGCGCGAAGGGTGATCTGCTGCGGTGCGGCATCGGCAGCCCGGGCAGGAATGTCCGCGGCAAGGACGGAGAACGCCACCACAGCCGCGCCCAGCATCGGCGCAAGACTGCGGCGCGCCATGGTCCGGCAACGCTTCGGGCAAAGCTGCTTTGTCATCGGGTCCGGCCTCTTAAATTCTGTCGATCTGAATGCATATGCAAGGTAATATTGCTTATTTAGAAGAGTTATTGATTATTTTCAGGGTGCCCTCGCGCTGAAATAAGAAATGAAATTACTTTGAAAGCGCGGTCTTCAGGCTAATAAATGGCGCCTTCGATAGGCAACTTATAAAATATAAGTTTCTCATCCGGCCGATTCATTGCAGCCTGCGCGGGCTGTTCACCATGCCGACTGAACAGAGGCCGAAAAATCGACCCGGATCGCCGTCTCGGAGCCGTGACCGGCTGCGTTCCTCAGGAGCGCCGGTGCGGACGCAGACGGCGGCATCCTTTTCAGGACTGCCGGCCCCCGGCGGGTTGCCGCCTGGCGAGGCGCGCTGTGCTGCCACAATGGACACCATGATGCTGACCCTGCTTGAAAAGCTGCTTCTCCTGCATGTTCAGAGCCGCCGCGGGCGCGGATCGGCCAACGAGGCGGCAATGGGGCCGGTCGTCGCCGGCGCGGCCCTGCTGGACCTGACGCTTGCCGGGCGGGTCGATGCCGACGCAGAGCATGTGTTCGTTACCGATGCGGCGCCGACGGGCGACGCGATCCTCGATTCCGTTCTCGGCTTTGTGGCCGCCGGCACGGCCGGCGTGACGGCGGACGAGTGGGTGCTGGCAATCTGCGGTCTCGGTCCGCATCTGCGCCGCTGCGGGCTGGTGCGGCTGGAGGAGCGCGGCTTCCTTGTCCATGAAGGCGGCTGGGTGCCGATGGGCGGGCCGGAGGACATCTCCTTCGCGCTGACGCCGGCCGCGCCGATGGCGGCCTTGCGGGCGGAAATGCGCGCGGTCCTGCTCGGCACGACGGTGCCCGATGCCGCCGAGGTCATCCTCATCGGCCTGGCGGATGCCTGCGAAGTCCTCGATGCCGTGCTGAGCTTTGAGGAACTGGCCGATGCCATGCCGCGCATCCGCCAGATCGCGCGGATGGACCGCATCGGGCAGGCGATCAGCGCGGCGGTGCTGATGGTGCGTGCGGCGGTGCTGGGCGAGGAGGAATTGCGCGTCTCCATGTCCGCGCTGGTCAACACCTCGTCCCTGCTCGGTCAGAAGCTGGAGGACCGCGCCTCCATCCGTCGCCGGCAGGACGGCGAACTGGTGCTCCGGATGCAGAAGGCATCGTCCACCTATGTCGGCGACCTGCCCGGCCACACGGGCTTCTTCGTGGCGCCGATGGATGTGCTGGTGGGGCAGGACGGCGATGCCAGAACGTTTCAGATGACGGAGCTGAACGGCACCGGCATCGGCGGCCTCACCAACATTTCCGACTGGGCGGTGCGGGCGATTCTGGATGATTTCCGCGCCCTGCCGGCCACGATCGGCGCCCCGCTGCCGCTGATCGTGGTGGCCAACTCCACCAAGGCGGGCGGCCCGAATCCGATGATCTACGAGAAGATCCTCTATTCGGATGCGCTGATCGCCGGCTTCGGGGACATCGGCGTGCCGGCGCAGCTCGTGCCGCTCGACGATTATGTGCGCGCGCCGGAGGCCTATGCCGGCGTCGCCGTGGTCGTGCTGGGCTACATGGACGCCTTCATGAAGGCCCTCGCGGTTGAGGAGGGGCAGCTCGTTCTTGGCGGCCGCAAGGTTTCAGGGGCCATCAACGACCGCTTCGTGCTGAACCTGCGCGATGCTTTCGGGGCGGATGCCATCGAGCGCCCCGACTTCTTCATCTGCAATTTCTGCTACGAGGCCGGGGCCGACAAGGCGGTGGCCTACCGGCTCGCCAACGCGTTTCTCGATGCCGGGCGGGCGCGGGGTCAGACCTATCGCTTCGTCCGGCCGCGCATCAACTTCGCGCTTGCGCACAATCCGCAGGACCTGCGCCAGACGGTGCGCCGCTTTCTCGATGAGGATTGTCCGGCGGTCATCAAGCCGTGCGGCACGGGCCACGGCCACGGCATCGAGTTCCTGTTTCCCGGCGACAGCGACGAGACGATCAACGAACGTATCGCCGATTCGTTTGCCGCCGTGCGCCGCAACTACGGCGGCCGCATCGACGGCTTCCCCTATACGGTGTGCGAATTCATCGACACCGCCATGATCCGCCACCCGGAGCATCCGCACTTCGGGCACAAGTACGAGCTGCGCGTGGTCGTCTATCGCGAGGGGACGCAGATCAAGGCGTTCCCCTCCATCGCCAAGATCTCCAGCCAGCGCTTCAATGCCGGGGCGATCGACCGGCTCATGCTGATCAACAACGTCACCACGTCGTCGGCCGCCACGCGCTCGAAGGGCGCGGATTTCGTGCTGCCGCTGTCCTGCGCGGCGACGCTGGAGCTGTTCGAGATCACGGAAGAGCAGCTGACCGAACTGTGCCGCTTCGCAACCGGCTATGTGCGCCATGTCATCGCGGCCGAATATCGTGGCTGAGCGGTCGCGCGGGGGCAGGGTCCGGCCGGTCGTTCTGCTGCGGGATCCGCTCTATCGCCGTTTCTGGATCGCCTATGCGCTGGCTCAGCTCGGCACATGGATGCAGACCACGGCGCTGGCGTGGCTCACGCTGCAGGTGTCCGGCTCGGCGGCGGTGGTGGGGGCGACGGTCGCCATGCAGCTTGCGCCTTCGCTGCTGTTCACCCTGCCGGCCGGCGCCTTCGCCGACCGCGTGGCGAAGAAGCGGCTGATGCTGCTGATTCAGGTGGCCCAGTTCTCGTCTTCCGCCGTCATGGCGTGGGCGGCCTGGCACGGCGTCGACTACTGGGCGGTGCTGGCCTTCACCATTGTTTACGGCTCGCTCAACGCCATCTCGCAACCGGTGCGGCAGGCCTATGCGGCGGAACTGGCGGGCGAGCACATGGTTGCGGCGGTCTCGCCGCTCAATTCCATGACGTTCAACACGGCGCGCATGGTGGGCCCGGCCATCGCCGGCCTGCTGCTCGGTGTGGTCAGTGCGGCGGCGGTGTTTGCCGCCACGGTTGCTCTGCTGGCGCCGCTGCTCGTCGTGCTGCTGCTGCCCGGCCCGGCGGAACCGGCCCCGCACCCCGGCCGCCAGGGGCATGTGCTGGCCACCATGCTCAGCGCGCTGCGACGGGTGACGACCGACCGTGTGCTGCTCGATACCCTGCTGCTGATCGTGGCGGCGAGCGCCCTCGTCAATCTCAACGCGCTCGTTCCGCTCTATGCCTCGGACGTGCTGCACTGGCAGGCGGAGGGACTGGGCCTGTTGCTGTCAGGCGTCGGGGTGGGCGCTCTGGCGGCGGCGCTGCTGAATGTCTGGGTCCACACGGCCGATGCACTGGGGCGGGCGCTGCTGTCGGCGGCGGTGCTGGGCCTCGGCTGCCTCGGCCTCGCCGTGCCGCTGCCCGGCGCCGGTCCCGTGCTGACCGTCGCGCCTGTGCTGGTCATGGGGCTGGTCGGCGCGGGCATGTCGTCGCTGCTGGTCAACTGCAACGCCTCGACGCAGGCCAGGGCCCCGCGCGAGGTGCGCGGCAGCATTATCGCCCTCAATATTCTGGCGACTTTCGGGTCGGCCCCGTTTGGCGCGGCGCTGGGCGGTGTGGTGTTCGAGGCCATCGGCGGCCGGGCGACGATGGCGCTGGCCGGGCTGCTCGTGCTCGCCTGCGCGCTCATTCTCGCCGTGCGGCACCGCGCGCATAAGGTGCAGACAGCCTGAGGG
>NZ_DAISHT010000014.1:24031-37273 GCF_036822375.1 Pseudoxanthobacter sp.
GGCCTCAGTTCTGTTCGTCGGGCAGGTGCGGCAGCGGCAGAACGTCCACGCCTTCCTCGCGCAGCGCTTCCACCTCGGTCGGGCTGGCCTCGCCGTAGATGCCGCGTGCTTCCGCCTCGCCATAGTGGATGCGGCGCGCCTCCTCGGGAAAACGGGTGCCGACATAATCGGCCTTCGCCTCCACCTCGCGGCGGATCGCGCGCACCATTTCCATCATCGCGACGGCGCGCGGGTCGGCGGCAAGGGCAGGGGCCGCGGCAAAGGAAGGGGCGGCGGCCACGGAGCCCGGCACATCGGCCGCCGCGACCGGCACCGGGGGCGTGGCGGCGGGCTCGCGCCGGGTGGCCACAGCCGGCGCCATCAGGCCGCGGCGCACCTCGGCCGAGCCGCACACCGGGCAGGTGACGAGGTGGCGGGCGGCCTGCGCCTCGAAATCGTCGGAAGAGCGGAACCAGCCGTCGAAATCGTGGTCGGCGGCACAGGTCAGGGAATAATGGATCATGATGCCTCCGCTGCCTGTGCGACGGGCGGCGGGGCGAACGGCCGCTCGTTTTTCAGCGACGGAATGCGGCCGCGCGCGCTGTCGACCGCGGCCGGATCGATCCCGGCTATGATGAAGCCGGGCGCGTCGTCCGCCGCCTCGGCAAGCACGGTGCCCCACGGATCGACGATCAGCGAATGGCCGAAGGTCTCGCGGCCGTCCTCGTGCCGGCCGCCCTGTGCGGCCGCGGCGACGAACGCGCCGTTTTCGATGGCGCGGGCGCGCAGCAGCACATGCCAGTGCGCCTCGCCGGTCTGGCGGGTGAAGGCCGCCGGCACGCTGAGCAGGCCGGCCCCGGCCTTCGCCTGCGCCCGGAACAGGTGCGGAAAGCGCACATCGTAGCAGATTGCCATGCCGAGACGGATATCCGGCAGGCCGGTCACCACCGCCTCGGTGCCGGGGCGGTAGGTGGCGGATTCGCGCCAGCTCTCGCCGCCGGCCAGATCGACGTCGAACATGTGGATCTTGTCGTAGCGCGCACGGATGGCGCCGTCCGGCCCGATGAGGAAGCCGCGGTTGGCAACCGTCCCGTCGTCCAGCCGGATCGCCAGCGAGCCGATGTGAAGATGGATGCCGAGTTCGGCGGCCAGCGGGCGGAAGCGGGCGAGGGAGGCATCCGCGGCCTCGCCGGTGATCTTGTCGAACAGGGCGGCGCGGCTGCGCTCCAGAATGTTCGTCATCTCCGGCGTCTGCACATAATGCGCGCCGGCGGCGGCCGCCGCACGGATCAGCTCTTCAGCGGCCGCGATGTTTTCGGCGACGGTGCGGGTGGAGCGCATCTGCACGCAGGCCGCCTTGAAATGCGCCATCGTCTTCATTCCCGAAGCTGGGCCGCCTGCCCGCGGGCGGCCGGATTGAGGCCGTCAGGCTGCCAGCAGCCCGTCGAGCTTGCCGCTGTGGTCGAGGGCGTGCAGATCGTCGCAACCGCCGACATGGGTGCCGCCGATGAAGACCTGCGGAAAGGTGTTGCGGCCGGATTTTTCCATCATTTCCGAGCGCAGCGTCGCGTTGCCCGTGCAGTCGATCTCGCGGAAGGTCACGCCCTTGGCGCTGAGCAGGCGCTTGGCCGCGCTGCAATAGCCGCAGCCCTGACGGGTATAGATGATGACATCCGCCATGATGGTCCTCGTTCGTCTCGTCTGCCGCCACCATTGCCCATCGGGCGGCCGCCTGCAACGGCCGGCGCGGCACCTCAGCCGGCAAACGGCCCGATCCCGACCGCCGGACGACCTGCACCCGGACGTCCTGCTTCCAAACGCCCTGCACCCGAATGACCTGCACCCGGATGACTTGCACCCGAATGACTTGCACCCGGGCGCCTCGCGTCCGAAGGCCGTGCTTCCAAACGCCCTGCATCCCGGCCGGCGGCCAATGGCTGCGCTGTTATATGGGGGTTGCCTCGTCCTTCACAACCCGGGCGAAGACCAGCACGTCGACGGCCGCGGCCCCGGCCCTGCGCAGGGCGCGCGTGGCGGCCTCGGCGGTGGCGCCGGAGGTGAGAACATCGTCCACCAGCACGATCCGCCGCCCCTCAAGGCGCGCGCCGGCGCCGGGGGCCACGGCAAAGGCGCCGCGCACGTTCAGGGCTCGCCGGCGCACGTCCAGCCCCACCTGACGGCGCGTCGGGCGGGTGCGCTGCAACGCCGTCACATCGGCCGCCACGCCGGCAAGGCGGCCGATGCGCTGTGCCAGCAGGGCCGCCTGATTGAACTGCCGCCGCCACAGCCGGCTGCGGTGCAGCGGCACCGGCACCAGCAGGTCGGCTTCTGCCAGCAGGTCGCGCCCGGCGCGCGCGGCAAGGCGGGCCATCAGCTCTGCCACCTCCAGCCGGTCGCGGTATTTGAGGGCGTGCACCAGCGGCCGCGAGGCCTCGTCATAGAGCACGGCCGCGCGGGCGCGGTCATAGCCCGGCGGGTTTTCGACCGCCTCGGTGCACAGGATGCCCGGGCCGAGATCGAAGGCGAACGGCAGGCCGAGGCGCTCGCAATAAGGCCGTTCGATGAAGTGCATGCGCGACCAGCAGGCGGCGCACAGCGCGCCCGGCGAGGCGACGCGGCGATGGCAGGCGAGGCAGCGCGGCGGCAGCAGCACGTCGAACAGCGCCCGGCCCGCGCGCAGGCAGAGCGCCGGAACCGCCGCCGCGCGCAGGCGGCGCGGTGCCGCCGGGCCGTCGTCATCCGCCGTCAGGGCGGGAAGGGCGGCTTCCGGCAGCCATTGTTCGTCGCTGTCGTGCGGGATCGGGGGAGCGACGGGCGGGATCAGGAAAGAGACGTGCGGGATCAAGAAAGACCTGCCTCCGGCCAATCGCGGCTCCGCCCTTGTGGCCGGCGCGAGGCAAGACTATCACGACTCCGGTGCCGGGCAGAGCGCAGGCACGCGGCCGCACCACGGCACGGCATCATCGGGAGAGCGCCATGACAGACACGCCGGTCCTGTTCGATCGTGCCCTGCTGGCCCGGCGGCGGCGCGCGGCGCTGGCGCGCGGCAGCGTGCCGGATTTTCTCACCGGCATCGCGGTTGAGGATCTGGCGGTGCGGCTGGCCGGCATCAGCCGCCATTTTCCCGTGGCGCTCGATCTCGGCTCCGGCGGCGCGGTGGCGCAGCTCTTGCGGGCAACCGGCAAAGCGGATCATGCCGTCGTCGCCGACGTGCTGGCCGCCGGCCCCGGCGCGGAGATGGTGGTCGACGACGAGGCGCTGCCGTTTGCGGCCGAAAGCCTCGATCTGGTCGTTTCCACCCTGTCGCTGCAGGCGGTGAACGATCTGCCCGGTGCGCTGGTGCAGATCCGGCGCATGCTGCGGCCGGACGGGCTGCTGCTGGCCACGCTGCCGGGCGGCGACACGCTGGCGGAACTGCGCGACAGCCTGATCAGCGCGGAGAGCGAACTGACCGGCGGCGCCAGCCCGCGGGTGGCGCCGTTTGCCGATCTGCGCACGCTGGCCGGCCTGTTGCAGCGGGCGGGCTTTGCGCTGCCGGTTGCCGATACCGACCGCTTCACGGTGCGCTACGATCACATGTTCGCCCTGATCGCCGACCTGCGGGCGGCGGGCGCCACCAATGTTCTGGTCGACCGTTCGCGCCGGCCGCTGTCGCGCGCGGTGCTGGCGCGGGCCGCCGAAATCTACGCCGAGCGCCATGCCGATGCCGACGGGCGCATCCGCGCCACGGTGGAGATGATCTCTCTCTCCGGCTGGGCGCCGCACGAAAGCCAGCAGAAGCCGCTGAAGCCGGGCTCGGCCAGAATGCGGCTGGCCGATGCGCTGGGCGCCATCGAGCAGTCGACCGGCGAGAAGGCCGGGCACTGAAGGCGGCTTCGGGCGCGCGCTCGGGCGTGCGGACCCGTCAGGCGTTGGCGCCCGGCGCCAGCAGGCGGGCGGCGATGGCATCGAGCGCGGCCGGCGGCAGCGGCAGCAGCAGCGGGGCGGCGGTATAGAGCAGCGCCGCCTCCACGGCATGGCCGGGATAGAGCCTTGCGATGAGGGCGCGATAGAGCGCCATCTGCGCCAGATGGGTTTCCGGCACCGCGTGCGCTCCGGCCGGCACGGCGCGGTCGGTCTTGAAGTCGAGGATCAGCACGCGGCTTTCCTCCACCATCAGCCGGTCGATGCGGCCGGAAATCTCGATTTCCTCGCCGCTGCGCGCGATGAGACGGCCGGTCAGCGGCACCTCGGAGCGGCCGCCGGGGCCGAACAGCGGCGCAAAGGCCGGATCGTCGAGAATCGCCATCACCTCTGCCACCAGCCGCGCGGCCAGCGGTGCTCCGCCGGCCGCCGCCTGCGGCAGCAGGCCGGCCTCGCGGGTGATGAGGCGCGTCAGCGTTTCGCGCCGTTCCGCGGCATCGGCAAAGGCAAGGCCGCCGGCCAGTTCCATCGCCCGGTGCACCATGCGGCCGCGGGCGAGCGCCAGCGCGGCACCGTCGCTGCCGGCGCCCGGCAGCGGGGCCGAGAACGCTGCCAGCGCGTCATCCGGTTCCGCATCGGCCAGCGACAGGGCGGACGAGGGCGAGACGGCGCGCGGCACCTGCGGGGCCGGACCGGCGGGGGCGTCCATCCAGTGCGGTGCGGGGCGGGCGGGCGCATCGCCGGCTGCCGGTGCGGCGGCGGCCGGGCCGGCCGGGGCGGGCGCCGGGGCCTCCGGGCGCCGCCAGCGCTGCACCGGATGGCCCAGAATGTCGGTCGCCTCCTCCAGATGGCCGGCAAGGCCGCTGCGGATGAGCTCGCCCCACGAGCCCGCCGCCAGCCCGCGCACCGGCTGCCAGCCGCAGACGATGAGCTGATCGGCGGCGCGCGTCAGGCCGACATAGAGCAGGCGGCGATATTCCTCGGCGGTGCGGCGGCGCCAGTCATCCAGCCGGGCGGCGGCGCGGGCCGGGCGCATGTCCTTCGTCGGCGCCCAGACCAGCCCGGTCAGCGGGCCGGAGAGCGTTTCCTGAAGGGGAACGGCGATGATCTTCGGTTCGTGCTGCGTGACGACCGCCGGGCCGCCGCTGTCGACCAGAAACACCACCGGCGCTTCCAGCCCCTTGGCGCCGTGCACCGTCATCACCCGCACCTCGCGCGGCTCGGTCTCCGTCTCGCGCCGCACGCGGAAGGGATAGGCGGTGAACCATGCGAGAAAGCTCTGCATGGTCGCCGCGTCGTCCTGCTCGTGGGCCAGCGCGGCGGAGAGGAAGGCATCGAGCGCTTCTTCCACCTCCGGGCCGAGCCGGGCGAGAAAGGCCGTGCGTCCGCCATCCGGCCCCAGCACGGCGGCGAAGAACTCGAACGGCCGCACCCGGCCGATGGCCTCCCGCCAGCGCGCCAGCCGCCCGAAAGCCGCGGCAAGGGCCGGTTCGCCGGCCCGCGCCTCCAGCGCCGCCCACAGCGTGCCGGGGCGGTCGTGGGCCAGCGCGTAAAGATCGTCCTCGCCAAGGCCCACCAGCGGGCTCTTCAGCACCGCGGCCAGCGTCAGGTCGTCTTCCGGCAGCAGCAGCGCGCCGGCGAGTGCGATCAGATCCTGAATGGCGATGTGGTCCGACAGCACGATCTGGTCGGCGCCGGCCACCGGCACGCCGCGCTGCTTCAGCGCGCGGTTGACGGCGGCCACGAACGGCCCGCGCTTGCGCACCAGCACCAGAATGTCGCCGGCCCGCATCGGCCGTCCGCCGGCAAGGCAGGCGCCCTCGCGCAGCCACGCGGCGATGGTGTCGGCAATGCGCGCCGCCAGCCGTCCCTGCGGGTCGGCGACGGGCGCGGCATCGAGCGCGGCGAGCCAGCCTTCCGGCGGGGGGCTCTTTTCCGGCGCCTCGGGCGGCCACAGTTCCACCAGCCCCGGCTCGCCGCCGCGCACGGTGCTGTGGCTGGTGGCGCCGGGTGTTTCGGTCAGCCCCTCATAGGCCTGCGGCCGCGAGAACACCTGGTCGACCGCCGCCAGCACATCCGGCGTGGAGCGGAACGAAAGATGCAGCTCGACATCGTTGAAGGTCTGCCCGGCACCGGCGGCCTCGCGCCCGAAGGCCTTGCGCATGCGGGCGAATTCCTCCGGCGCGGCGCCCTGAAAACCGTAGATGGACTGCTTTTCGTCGCCGACTGCGAAGATGGTTCGCCGGCTATGGGGAGATCCTTCGCCGGCAAAGAATTCCTCCGCCAGCGCGCGGATGAC
The DNA here is from genome assembly GCF_036822375.1 of Pseudoxanthobacter sp. Lineage (NCBI taxonomy): Bacteria > Pseudomonadati > Pseudomonadota > Alphaproteobacteria > Hyphomicrobiales > Segnochrobactraceae > Pseudoxanthobacter > Pseudoxanthobacter sp. The sequence continues at coordinate 30,213 of NZ_DAISHT010000014.1, forward strand.
CCGCCACTGCACCGGGCTGGTATCCTGCGCCTCGTCGACGAGAATGTGTTCCACGCTGCGATCGAGCTTGTAGCGCACCCACGCCGCGGCATCCTCGCGGGTCAGCAGGTCGGCGGCGCGGGCCACCTGATCGGCATAGTCGATGAGGCCGCGGCGGCGCTTCTCGTCTTCCACATGGGCGAGCACGCCTTCCGCCAGCGTGACCAGCGCATGGGTCGCCTCCACCGCCCTCAGGGCGGTGAAACGGTCGCCAAGGGCCTGCACGCGGGCCTGCTCGGCACAGAAATCGTCCTCCAGCCCGGCAACGGCGGTGGCAACGGCCTTGGTGAGGGCGCGGGAAAAATCGCGCGGCTCGCCGTCGGCACCGAACAGCAGGTCCTCCCACGCCGTGCGCCGCTCCTCGAAGGGGCGCGCGGGGTCGCGGAAAACCGTCAGGCTTTCCAGCCGCCGGGCGGCGGTCGGGCTTTTCTTCGGGTCGGCGGCCAGCGCCTCGCCAAGGCGGGCGAGCGCCGGGGGCGCAAGCCGGCAGTCGCTGAAGAAGCGGCGGGCGAGGCCGGCCGCATCGTCGCCCGGCTTCAGGCCCAGCGCCGTGCCCAGCGCGGCCATGGCGCCGGAGACGCCGCCGCAGGCGGTCAGCCACTCGCGCAGCACCTCGCGGCGGCCGATCAGGTCGCGCACCAGATCGGCAATCCCCCCGTCGCTGAGGCGCGACACCAGCAGCGCAAGGGCGCGGCCTGGCTCGCTGTCCGGGGTGCGGCCGGCGCGGGCCAGCACGCGGGCAAGGCCCTCTTCGGTCAGTTCGGCGGCAAGCTGGTCGTCGATGACGGTGAAGCGGCCGGCGACGTTGGCCTCCAGCGGAAACTGCGCCAGCAGCGCGGCACAGAAGGCGTGAATGGTCTGGATTTTCAGCCCGCCCGGCGTCTCCAGCGCACGGGCGAACAGCCGGCGGGCGCGCGGCAGCAGGTCGGCCGGCACGGCCTCCGGTGCAAGGCCCTCGATCTCGGCCAGTTCGGTCACCAGCGCGGCATCGTCGAGCGTGGCGAAGCGCGACAGGCGCTGGAAGATGCGCCCCGCCATGTTGGCGGCGGCGGCGGTGGTGTAGGTCAGGCACAGAATGCGGCCGGGCTCGGTGCCGGCCAGCATCAGGCGGATGACGCGGCCGACGAGCACATAGGTCTTGCCCGAGCCGGCGTTGGCGGAAACCCACGCCGAGGCATCCGGCCGGGTGGCGCGGCCCTGCCGCTCGCGCGTGGTGGCGGGCACGGCGACCGTCTTCTTCTGCGTGCCGCTCATGAATCCTCTCCCGCGCTGCCCCATTCGCCGAGGCGGGCGAGATGGTCGTAGGCGCCGGCAAAGCTGCGGGCGGCGAACATCAGCATGCGCGCATCGTAACCGCGGCGGGGATCGTCATAGCCCTCCAGCAGTTCGGTCAGGAAGGCGAACGTGCGCTCCGCCAGCGCTTCCAGAGCGTGCTCTTCCTTCGGCACAACGGCTTCCGTGCGCACCGGCGGATTGGTGCCGCGGACGGCGACATAGCGCAGTTCCGCCAGCGGCAGGCCGGCGGGGATGCCCTCGAAGGCGCCGGCGCGCGCCATGGCCGCCTCAAGCGGCAACTGCGGGGCGCGGAAGGCGAGCACGTCGCCCTTCGCCGGCGGATTGCCGGTCTTGTAGTCGATGACGGTCAGCCGCCCGTCGGCGCCGATGTCCAGCCGGTCGGCGCGTCCGCGCAGCGTGCAGGGCCGGCCGTTGACGAAGAACAGATGCCGCCCGGCGACTTCCACGGCGATGCTCGCCGGCCGCGGGCGGGCGGCCTCCTCCTGAAGCAGCGCTTCGGCGGCGCGGCAGAAGCGCGGCCACCACAGCGCCAGCACCTCCGGATAAGCGGCCATGGCGGCAAAGGCCTCCTCGCCGCAGGCGATGAGGCCGGCCAGTCCGTCCGGCCCCAGATCGGCCGGGTTGCCGGCGAAGAAGCGGGCCAGCGCCCGGTGCACCATCATGCCGCGCTCCGGGCCGCCGGGGTCGGCGGCCAGCGGGTCGAGCGGCGCCAGCTTCAGGATGCGCCGGGCATAGATGGCATAGGGATCGCGCACCAGCGTTTCGATCTCGGTCACGGAAAAATCGCGCGGCCGGACGGCGACGGGCGGCTTCGGATTGGGCGGCAGCGCGGGCAGCGGCGGTCCGGCCGGCCGGTCGAGGCTGCGCGCCAGCGCCAGAAAATGGCTGCCCCGCCCGGCGGCCCCCGCCCACGCCGCTTCCCCGGCCACCGCTTTCAGCCGCAGCAGCCAGCGCGAGGCGACCGTGGGCGTGCTGCCGATGCGCTCCGCGCGCGTCACGATCACCCGCGGCGCGATCAGCGCCTGCGTCACGTCGTGCGCCGACAGGCCGATATAGCGCTCCGGCGGCTCCAGCCCCAGACGGGTGCGCATGGAGCGCGTCAGCCACGGATCGGACTTCGGGATGGCCGGCCAGACCGCTTCGTTGAGGCCGGACAGGATGACGACATCGGTGCTGACGAGGCGGGCTTCCAGCGCACCCCAGATGCGCACCCGCGGATCGCCGGTGCCGGCGGTGCGCACGGCGGCATCGCCCGTCAGCGTGGCCATCAGGGCGGGCCATTCCGGCGCCTTCAGTTCCAGCCCGCTGGTGGCGGCGGCCGCAATCCGCTCGATGGCGGCGCTCATGGCGCGGAAACTGCGGTCCCCGGCAACCGTTGCCGGTGTGGCGGGCGGGCTGCCATCCTCACCGGCCACCGCAACCACCTGCCCCAGCGCGTCCAGCGTGGCGGCGGCAAGGGCCGTCATGCGGTGCAGGCCGCCGCCGGCGGCCAGATCGGCGAGCGGGGCCAGTGCCGCGGCGGCCCGGCGGGTGAGGTCGAGCGCCGCTTCGTCGCCGGCATTCGCGGTGGCGGCGATCAGCGCGGCAAAGCCGGTTTCCAGCCGCGGGCCGCGCAGCACATGCAGTTCAAGCTGCCGGGCGGCCGCCTGTGCCGCACCCGGCGGCAGGCCGAAGCCGGCAAAGGGATGCTTCAGCAGCGCCAGCAGGGCATGCGGATCGTCGCAGGCAACGCCGACATCGGCCACCAGCCGCGCGAGGATGCCCGCCGGCGTCTGCCCCAGCGGCTGGCCGGCGCTGTCGTCGGCCAGAATCGACCAGCGCAGCAATTCGCCCTGCACCCGGCGGGCGATGGCGCGGTCGGGCGCGATCAGCGCCACGCTGTGGCCCTCCTCCACGGCCGCGCGCATGGCGATGGCGATAGCAAGGGCCTCCTCGCGATCGTTGCGGGCCTCGATCAGGTCGAGCCCGGCAAGGGCCTCGCCGATTGCCTGCGGCCCGCCGAGGCGTGCTTCCACACCGGCCCACGCATCCGTTGCGCCGGCCGGGCGGAAGGCTTCGGACACCAGACGGGCGCGGGCGGCGGCCTGTCCGGCCGGCCGGCCGGCGGCCGTGGCGCCGGCCGCGATGACCTGCACGTCGTCGCGGCCGATGCCGATGCGGGCGAGAAGCCGGGCGAAGCCGAACTGCGGATGGCTGGGAGCGCCTTCGCCCTGCGTCAGCATCTCCCAGTCGCCGGCCTCCAGATCGCGGTCGAGGCCGGGCAGCACGATGGCGCCCTGCGGCAGACGCGCGATGGCCGCCATCAGTTCGGCGGTGATCGGGATGGCACCGGTGGAACCGGCCACGATGACCGGCCCTTGCGGCGGGTTGCGGCGCATGCGCTCGGTCTCGGCCCGCAACAGCGCGATGCGGCGCGCCACCGGATCGGTCAGGCCCTGCTCGGCCAGAATTTCCGGCCACCAGCGGGTGGCCACCGAGAGAAAGGCGAGCGTGATCTGCCAGTAGCCGGCATGTTCCTCCGGCACGAGCGTGGCCAGACCGTCCCACGAAATCTCTTCCGTGGTCATCTGGTCCATGAGACGCAGCAGGTCGTCGGCAAGGCGCACGGCATCGGCCGGCGAGGTCGGCACGGCAATGGTCTCGCCGCGGATCAGGGCGCGCGAATCATCCGACAGCGCCCGCGCCCAGCCCAGCACCAGTTCGCTCATGGCCAGCCGGCGGCCGAGGGCATCGGCGGCGGGGGCAAGGTCCGGGGCGTGCCGCTCGGCCGGGCCGTCGAGGGCGAGGAGGTCTTCCTCCACGTCGCCGAGGGGGCGAATCGCCGGCAGAATGGCCGCCCTGCCGCCGAGCCGCTCCAGAATCGCCCGCCCGAGATCGCGCGCCGCGCGCCGCGTCGGCACATAGATGGTGGCGGCGCTGAGGGCGAGCGGATCGGGCCGCCCGCCGTCGCCCGCCGCAAGCGGGCCGGCGAGGCGGCCGTCGACGAGGGCATCGGCAAGGGTGGTGAGAAAGGGGGCCGAGGGCGCGATGGTGAACACCCGCGCCGGTGCGGACGGGGCGGCGCTGCTGTCGCCAGTGTGCGTTCCGGCCTGTCCGGCCATGGCCCAACCTTCTGTTCTGCCGTGTCTGTTTCCGCCGTGTCGGCGGGTCCTCAGGCAGCCGAGGCGAGGATCGTCCGCTCGGCCTCGCGGATCGCTGCCGGCGTGCCGACATGCAGCCAGGTGCCTTCCATGCGCACGCCGAACAGCCGGCCGGCTTCCAGCGCCCGGTCGAACAGCACGTTGAGCGAGAACGGCCCTTCCGGCGCGCCGGCAAAAAGCCGCGGGTGCAGAATGGCGGCCCCCGCATAGGCGAACGGGGCAATGGCCGGCGGCTTGCGACGGGTCAGCATGCCGCGACCGTCGAACAGGAAATCGCCGCGGCCGTCATAGCCGGACGAGCCGACGGTGGTGGCCAGCAGCAGCAGCCCGTCCATGCGCTCCGCATCGAACCCTTCGGCGAGGATCGACAGATTCGGGCGCACACCTTCCAGCCAGAAGCTGTCGGAATTGAGCAGATAGAACGGCTCGTCGCCCAGTGTCGGCAGCGCGGCGGCGATGCCGCCGCCGGTATCGAGCAACTGCCGGCGCTCGTCGCTGATGGTGACCTTCAGATCCGGCCGCCGCAGCACATGCACTTCGACAAGGTCGGCGAGGTAGTGGACGTTGACGGTCGCTTCCGTCACGCCGGCCTCGACGAGGCGGTCGAAGCTGTAATCGATCAGCGATCGTCGGGCGACCTCGATCAGGGGTTTGGGGGTGGTTGCCGTAAGGGGCCGCATCCGTTTGCCGAGCCCGGCCGCGAGCACCATGGCTCGCGTGGGCCGAAACGCGCCGTCTGACATCTGGGTCGTCCGCTCGTCCGTCGGGGTTCCTGACAGGTCCGGCCCCGGAGACGCGCGCCGGGGAGGCGACGCCATCAGTCTTCAGGCCCGAAAATTCCTGCGGTCTCATACCAGACCTGAAGGTCAGACAGAACAGGGTGCGACAACGACGAGCGCAGATAGTGGCGGATGCGACCCAGAAGCCTCAGATATTGCGGTTTGCCGTCTCTCACGTCGAGCCGCACGAAGGCGCCGAGAATCTTGGTGGCACGCTGGGCGGCCATCACGGCGAAGTCGGCGCGGAAGGCTTCGCCGTCGAAGCCGGGTCCGGCGGCGGTGCGGGCGGCAATGTAGCGGTCGAGGAGTTCGGCCTGCAGGTCGTCCGGCACCACCACGCGCGCATCCTGCACCAGCGAGGCGACATCGTAGGCGGCGGGGCCGATGACGGTATCCTGAAGGTCGATGAGGCCGAGCCGCGCCAGCCCCTCGCGGCCTTCGATCCAGATCAGGTTCGGCGAGTGGAAATCGCGCAGCACCCAGTGCTGTTCGCGCGTTGCGATCGCCTCGAACCGCGCCCGCCACAGGTCTCCGAACCAGTCGAGATCGTCGGCCGCCGGCGGCGGCGCATCGAGGCTCGGCAGGTACCACGCCGGCAGCAGCGACACCTCAATGGCCATCGCGTCGGCATCATAGGGCGGCGGCACGAACAGGCTGCCGTCGGCCATCGGCAGCGGGCCGGGCATGGGGCGGGAATGGAAATCCGCCAGCAGGTCAATGGCGGTGCGATAGCACTCTGCGACCGGCGCCTCGCCGTCCGCGATGCCGGTGCGGCCAAGGTCTTCCATCAGCAGAAAGCCGCTGCCGGCATCGAAGGCCGGGATCTCGGGGGCGGAATAGCCCCGTCCGCGCAGAGCGGCGGCGACCGCCACGAACGGTGGCAGGGTTTCGGCGATGCGGGCGATCTGGCGATAGCTGCGCCCGTCGCGCACCGGCACCTCGTCGCGGCGCACCGGCCAGTTCATCAGGATGCCGCTGCGCCGGCCGGCGGTAACCGTCTCGAAGCTGCGGGCGGAGGCATCGCCGGCGCGGTGGCGGCGGCTGGCGTGCGGCAGGCCGGCTTCATCCAGAAAGCCGCGGGCCTCCAGCGTGCGGGCCAGGCGGCTGGCCCAGCCGCCGCCGTCCACCGTCAGCACGGCCCGCCGCGCCCCGCCGCCGGGCTCCGGCAGCAGTTCCAGCCACAGCGTGGAGCGCGGCAGCCGGTCGCCGGCCCGCTCCGGCCACTCCACCAGAACGGCGCCTTCGGCAATCAGGTCGTCGAAGCCCAGTTCATCCATCTCCTCCTCGTCGGCCAGGCGGTAGAGATCGAGGTGGGCCACTTTCAGCCGCGGCAGGTCATAGGGCTGGATGAGGGTGTAGGTCGGGCTCGGCACCTCAAGCCCGTCATCGTCGGCCAGCGCGCGCAGCAGGGCGCGGGCCAGCGTCGTCTTGCCGGCCCCGAGGTCGCCCGACAGTGCCACCACGTCGCCGGGGCGCAGGATCGCGGCCAGATCCTCGGCCAGCGCCACCGTATCGGCCTCGTCCGCCAGCCGCATGTCGAGGCTTGCCGGGCGGGCCGGCTGCGGCCGCCGGACGGCGGCATCGCCGGGCAGGGGGAAGGCAGTGGGCTCGGTGGTCATGCTGTCCGTCCGGGTTCCGGGGCAGGGCGCGCGTCAGGCGCCGGCGCGCAGCGGGTCATCCGCGGCCTCGCCGCTGCGCGGCTGGCTGGCGCCGGGCGGCACGGCGGGAAACCGGCAGACCACGGTGGTGCCGACGCCTTCCTTGGAATCGATGCGCACGCTGCCGCCGTGCAGTTCCACGAAGCTCT